>CASBQC010000345.1 GCA_949127805.1 Nostocales cyanobacterium PMM_0081 | reverse complement strand
TTACTGAAGGAAAAATCTAAATTAAAGATAAAATTAGACATCTAAATATACAGCAGATTGCGTTTTTATAGAATACACGTAGAGACGTTCCGGCGGAACGTCTCTACAAAGTTTTGGGTTTTATCCATGTACCTCATTTACCTGAAATATGCTGTAGAAACTATTGTGCTTCGTGAGGTATTACAGCAGGCAGATTGCAACAGGCGTGAGGTACAGATTATTGTAAGGGCACAACACTGTTGTGCCCCTACCTGTGTACCTCCTAAGGAAAGAAAAACGCTGTATGTGCTAATTGCGTAACATATAGGATTACTATTTGATTTTTGAAATATACGTAGAGTGTGTTAGATGGGAGTACGGCACCAAAGCATAAAAGAGGGTGCGTTACGGACTCCGTAACGCACCCTACAATAGTTAAATTTTTTCATAAATCAAACCGGATTCTTATATAATATATAAATTTGTCAGATACAAACAATTGGATATATTTCCCAGCCTTGGAGGTAGTAACTAAGTAGCTAACTCCTCTACACGCTGACGAATCGCTAGCAAATTTAATTGTAGGTCATTTTTTAGGCGACGTTCAATCAGTGTGACTGGCATAACAAGTTTAGGCCAAATATTGACTGTGTAGCAAAGATTAGTTCCCACATCTTCACCAAGGCAGTAAGGTTCTAAATGCCAGCTACCAGAGTAATCTTTAAAATCTCCCTCTACCATTTGGAAATTAATTGCTTGGTGAAAGCATTCTTCCAAATCTAAAACAACACGTGCACAAAACTTGAAATTTAGCAAACGGCTAGAGCCAACTTGCTCTAGGCGAATACCGCCGGTAGGATGTGTTAATAGACAACTTTTGGCAAGGTTGGGAATGAATTCAGCTAGAGCCTCGTAATCTGTCAGGACTTTCCAAACGTCTTCAACTGATTGGGGAATTTGGATCTTAGCAGTAATTTGTCGTTTTCGCTCTGCTATTTTCTCAACTTGGACTTCCACATCGGTTGTCAAATTCTCTTCTAGGTTGGTGTCGTCACTAGCAGAGTTAAAATTCAAGTCCTGTGTTGTATTGTGTTGCTCAGTCACTTTTAAAATATGGTTGCTAAATTTCCGAAAATTGGGGCAGAGTCAGGGTGAAGCAAATTCGGCTCAAGTTAGAGTTCTCAATAGGAGTGCTCTCAACAGCGATCGCTCCATTCAAATGTTGGACTAAAGACTTGACTAAAGCAAGTCCTAAACCAGTACCTGGAGTCCATCTTCCTCCTCTACCGCGACGAAACCTGTCAAATATGTAAGCCGCATCTTCGTCGGATATACCAAGTCCGGTATTAGTTATTTTAATAATAACTTGATCGACTTGTTCCTCAAAGGAGTGATGAACTTCCAGTTGAACGACAGAATCACGTTCTGAGTATTTACTCGCATTCGTGAACAACTCTTGCAGAATGCGGTTAAAGCTTTCTACTTCAGTTTGTAAGGTGAGTGATTCTATAGGTAAATTCAGAGAAATACTTAATCCTTTCTCTGCGAGTTTTTGCTCAAAAGATGTTGCTACATCTTGAATTTTTGTATTTAAATAGATGTTTTCATATTGTGGGCGTTCATGATGAGTATCTAGCTTTTGCAGTGTCAACAAGTCATTAATCAAGTTAATTTCTTTAATACACTCGCTCTCTAAGATATCCACATATTTAGTTTGACGCTCTGGTGTTATTTTTGGTAAACGTAAATTGCGGATTGACATCAGCATATTCGTCAGGGGGTAACGTAAGCGATCGCTCATGTTGCTCATAAATTCATCTTTGAGTTCGTTAAGTTGCCGCAGCTGCTCAACATATTGACGAGTTCTTTCGTGCAGTTTTGCCTGCAATTCCAGACTGCTTTGTAGTTTTGCCGTGCGCTCGTCAACCAACATCTGTACTTGTCGCAGTGTCTGTGATTGAATTATGGCATTGCTCATTTGAGCGCAAACCATTTCCATCATATTTAATTCTGCAAAGTCCCAATTGCGAGCCACCGCTTGCTGAAGCACTAAAAATCCTATGACTTTGCCTTGATTCTCTAAAGGTACTAATAGCACCGCAGGCAATATATCTAGAGCAAACACCGGAGCAATTGAAATACTGTTTTGGTCTATATTTTCATTTATAACTACTGCTTTTCCTGATGTGAAGACACGCTGGCATAAACCACACTCCCAAACAGAGAAAGACTTATCCAAAGTCTGTAGTTGAGTATTAAGGGAACTTTCCTCTCTAGACCATTCACCAACAACAGTTGCTTTTGCTTTGGGAATTTGTTTTTTCGGTTGAGTCCGAAATAGCGGATCTGTATATTTTAGCAGTATGAGCATACCACGATCCGCTTGGAGACATTCTGCTGTCGAGGCGATCGCTAACTGAAGCATTTGATTTAACTCCAGGTTGCTGCGACTGAGTATTGTCAATTGCGTGATTAAGCTTTGATGCTGGGCACTCTTAGCTATATATTTTTGTTGAGAAGCAATTACCTGTGCTTGTGCTACTTGGGAAAAAGCGATCGCGCAAGACGATTCCACCGCTTTTAGCAGTTGTTTTTCGGACTCACTCCAATCATAGGGCTGAAACTGTATCAAACTAATCACCCCGTTATTTTTACCACCAAAGCGTGTGGGAATTGCCAAAACCGCTTTAATCGGTAACGGTAAATATCGATATCCAGTTTCCAAACTTTTTTTAATCGTCGAAATGTCCTCAATTGTCGGTTCACAAGCGCATTCTACCTGTTCGGTTGAGAATATCTCATCTGGATGCGGCAAGCCTAAATACTTTGAGGCACACCAATTAGCAGTAATTGTCTCACCAAATGCTTCACCCGTTAGTGGAACTAAGCAGCAAGAATCAACTTTGAACGCAACTCCTAGTAGTTGGGCAATCTCTTGCAGCATTGTTGCGGGAGCGAAGCTTTTGGCGATGATTTGATGAATATGACGTACCAACTGGTGTTCCGGTTGTTCCTGATGCTGCATCAGCTTGACTGGGTATTGTTGTCGATCTACTTCATCTTGGCGCAGTGGTGGCGATGATAAAGTCTTTTTCATTCCTGGTACACTGTTCGATAATGACCCCATTCTCCTTTTACCCAACCTCCTGGCATTTTTTTACACGAGTATTCTGTAACTGCACCTGATGAGTTGCTTTGTTTTTGATAAAAACTTTCTCTCACCTGTTATAGCCCCTTTCTATTTCAGATGACCAAATCACTCGCACATTAAATAAATATATATTTAGTTAAAAAAATACCAATAATAGACTTAAACTCCGATCGCCAGTTAATTTCTGGCTTTCATGTGTTGAGTTAATTTACCAACTTCGACTTAGAATATCCTGTCTGTAAGTATACATAAACAGTAATTTCTCTATAATTGGGGCAAAAACTACGTAAGTTTTCTACGGGTTAACACTGAGGCGACTTTTCCAATTAGTAATATTTCTTTCACATCTTAGTGGCTGAAGTGCGCTATATTCTTGTTTAGAAGTTAAAAGTAAAATGTTATTAGAGGAAAACTCAGGCATAATTTTTACGGGTTACTTAGGCGAATACCCAAGAATTTGTGAAGTTTTGTTACCGAAATTTGATTAGCGACAAGAATTCAGCGATTAGCGTGATGG
Source organism: Nostocales cyanobacterium PMM_0081 (assembly GCA_949127805.1). Lineage (GTDB taxonomy): Bacteria > Cyanobacteriota > Cyanobacteriia > Cyanobacteriales > Nostocaceae > Hassallia. The sequence goes on along the minus strand of CASBQC010000345.1, from coordinate 2,157 downwards.
TTGCCATCTGTCAAGTGTAGTTAAACCCCTTTGTTTTCAATCAGCTATCGTCTGAGAGCGATCTATAAAAATAAATCCCAAAACCTACGGGAGAACCAGTACGAATAGAACGCCAGTCCGCTCAACGCTCTTAACCCGCGCACGCGGCAGGCTCCGGTACAGGCAACCTTTCGACTAGACTCACCGTGTGATCAAAGAACACGTGGGTGTTGTTCAAAGCAGGGTGTCGAAGAGGAAATCGCTTGTTTGACGGCTGGGTATTGGCAGTATACTAAAGGTTGCGATCGCTTGTTGAGACTTAACATTAGAAATATTTGCTTATTATTAAATTTATTTATTTTCTTAATAAAATTTAATTATAGTATAGCCCAGTTACCACCAAACATACGTGAGTAACTGGGCTGTATTTACTTGAAACGAGGGTTATCCAACCAAACTTTCGACACTTAGAGGAACCATATCGCCATTCCTCGTCAGTCCTAACAACATTGGTTGTTGGGGTTGAATTAATTGACCTGTGAGTACGCAGCGTTCTTCTTGTTGAGCGGTAGCGGCTATGCTGGCTCGAATATCAGATCGCGAAAATCGGGGTTTCCACTCACCTGATTTTTGCTGGACATAATTCCAGAGTATATCTCGGATTAATGCCTGATATCCCTGGCTGCCGGCTAATTCTTTGAGTTTATCTTTTAATTCGCGCTCCAGACGGATGCTGGTAACTTCCATATCGGTGGTTGGCGTGCGAGCGATCGTATGCATCACTTTTTCTCCTTATAGGTATGGACAGGATAGTAATACAAGTGTAGTATGTTTAAAGGAATGTTCAATAGGTGAAATTTTCTGTGAAATTCGTTTACCCAAACTCTACTTCTTTGCGTGCTGCCAACTGCCGATTCAGTTGGGAATCAGCCGCTATGGGAGTGGAGTATTTATTTATGGGTAGCGATCGCCATAATCAACGGCAAATCACAGAGGGTAATCATAATTTTAGATTTCAGAGAATTAGTGGGCTGAATGCAGCCCTAAAACCAAACCAAGCAAGCGGGAGGTACAGATAGCAAGATGCTGTACCGATATAAGACCAGAATACTTTCCGGTCAATTTCCAACCCCCGCTTCAGACAAAAGAAGAAGCGGGGGTTTTTTAATAAGGAGTCAAGCTGTGACGAGCGCTTTTGGGCAAGTGTTAGAGCAATCCGTGGTAGTTTTTTCGCAAAACTACTTGCCATTGTGTCGGGTAAATATCAAACGGGCGATCGCGCTGTTAGTAACAGATAAAGCTGAACCGCTAGATTTTATTGCAAAAAGCGGATGGCAAGTCCACTCACCCAGCTTGGTACTTTATGTACCAAAACACGTTCGCTTGAAAATTGCTTCTGGTGAGCGTGTGTGGAAAGTTCCGCCGGTAAATCGGCGCTCCGTATTGCGACGAGACCATCACAGTTGTCAATATTGCGGTAGCAACAAACATTTAACACTGGATCATGTGATTCCGCGATCTAAAGGCGGTTTGCACACTTGGGATAACGTAGTCACAGCTTGTGAAAAATGTAACTCCCGTAAAGGCTCAAGCACTCTGTTTGAAACTGGTATGCAACTGCGTACCAAACCTAAACCACCAGTTCATCCGGCTATTTCTTTCGCCGAACAATTCTGGTGCCTAACCGATCAAGCAAACCTGGAATAACAGGAGAGCATAAGGAATGTTGAAATTAATTTACACTGAAAGGAGCTTTTACTTAGAGTGTCTAACTCAGTCTTTGGAGCAATGGGTGCAAGGGCGTGTTATTTTGGCACTACGAGTCGGGCAATGTCTGTGCGTAGAACCCAGTACCGCTTCCTTTTTGCTTCCTGTTAATTTACCAGGAGTAGAAGCGTTAAAAGCTGAGACAAAACGCGACGTGTCAGAAATCATGGCGTTGTCAGTTTGTGATGCGGAGTATTTAGAAGTTACTCTGCGGGGTTCTTGGATATCAGATGGTTCTGAGGATGCTGAGGGTGTGTTCGTCACAGCAATGAGCGATCGCTGTGAGTTCTTTGTACACAAACTCTGGCAAGAAGCGCAAAAAAACGCCTCCGTCGTGATTGAGTGAAGAGGGGACAAGGAGGACAAGGGGACAATTTTTTCTCCCTATCTCCCTATCCCCCACTCCCCCAC
>CASBQC010000344.1 GCA_949127805.1 Nostocales cyanobacterium PMM_0081 | reverse complement strand
ACTAGAAAGGGATCGGCAACACGCGATCGCATGTCCGCAAGTACTTGGTTTTTATCTAAAGTTGCCCAAACACCAGGTACATTGGATTTTTCAAAGTCTGCGATCGCGCTCTTAACTGCTGGATCTAACTGCTGTCCATTCATATATTTACGCTTATTACTGAAGGTGCCCGATTGTTAATTACCTTGACTACAGTACCGATGACCAGTAATTCGCAAATAATCTTAACAATCTGATTTAAGCGATCGCTTGTGCTTGCAACTGCGATAAAATTCTCAAGCACAACGCACTCCACAGCTATGCAAATCACCTGGGAAACTGCTAAAACCTACGAAGATATTCTTTACCACAAAACTGACGGTATCGCCAAAATCACCATCAATCGTCCCCACAAACGAAATGCTTTTCGTCCAAAAACTGTCTTTGAACTGTACGACGCTTTTTCTAATGCCCGTGAAGATACTAGTATTGGTGTCGTACTCTTTACTGGAGCCGGACCCCACACAGATGGGAAATACGCCTTTTGTGCTGGCGGCGATCAAAGTGTGCGGGGACATGCGGGTTATGTAGATGATGATGGTGTACCGCGTTTGAATGTATTAGATTTACAACGCCTGATTCGTTCGATGCCGAAAGTAGTAATTGCTTTGGTTGCTGGATATGCGATCGGTGGTGGACACGTTTTACACTTAATTTGCGATCTCACCATCGCTGCTGATAACGCCATTTTTGGACAGACGGGTCCGAAAGTCGGCAGTTTTGATGGTGGTTTTGGCGCAAGTTATCTCGCTCGCATCGTCGGACAAAAAAAAGCACGAGAAATTTGGTTTCTTTGTCGTCAATATACTGCACAACAAGCGGAGGAAATGGGTTTAGTTAATTGTGTTGTACCAATAGAACAACTAGAAAAAGAAGGAATTCAGTGGGCACAAGAGATATTAGAAAAAAGTCCCATCGCTATTCGCTGTCTCAAAGCTGCATTTAACGCTGATTGTGATGGACAAGCTGGTTTGCAAGAACTCGCAGGTAATGCCACTTTACTTTATTACATGACCGAAGAAGGTTCTGAAGGCAAACAAGCTTTTCTCGAAAAGCGTCCGCCAAATTTTCGCGACTTTCCCTGGCTACCTTAAAACTCAAAAATCGCATCTTTAAGGAAAGATGCGATTTTTGAAAATGTGAAGATTTTTTACAAATTGAAAAATATTAAAACCAAATTTATTTTAGGCAGACGGCTGTTTGACGAGTATCGCGATCGCCAGCCCCTAAATTAAAACTGCCTGAGGAAGTGCCTGTTCTGAAGTGCAGACGGCTGTTTGAGTAACAGAAGCAACTGCAATTTTATCTAAACTAGAACCTAAAGAACTAGAAGCCAAAACTGGTGTTGCATTAGGCAAACTCCAAGCATCTTCCAAACTTTCCCAGCTAGGTGCAAAGGGTGGGAGCGCGAAAGAACAAGCCTTCCAACTTCCGAGAACTGGCGCTCCCAACTGTTGGCAAAGTCCGCCACGGCGTCCTTCTGGCTTGTAATGACGACAATATCGACAGGCAGAAGTCAAGACTTTAATGGGTTTCATTTGGGTTTATGTTAAATCCCGTTAGGGCTGATTTCTACTTTCAATTCTGCTCTACATATAAATACCTATTTAAGCCATAAATCTATTATTCTGTATATGTTCTAGCGATCCCGATGAAATCATTAACTTTAGGAAGTTTTTATATTTGTGTCATATTTGGCAATAATCCAACTCCCGTAAATATAGCAATATGAGGCTCAAAAGCATTAGGGATCAAGGTTAAGGCTTATATTTTCGATTTAGTCAGGGTGTGAAATTAAGCTCCAAAAATGTCACATAACATGGCTGGCAGAAATAAAGGAAGAAATTAGGAAGAAATTCGAGAAGTATATCTGTAGGAATACTACCTGAGAAATATAATTTTTATATCTTTGAGAGGAAAATATTAAATTATAAATAAAGTTTTTCGTAGTCAGCACGGAGAGTGCTGTAAATAGGCGTTTTAACGCCTACTAGTTTTTTCTTGTCCTCAAATATTAGAGAATTGCTTGGTAGCACAGATAGAACAGACACCCCAACGCTGAATTTCGCCTGGTGGGGTGGGAGATTGACATTGAGGACAAACAGGTAAATTATGCGATCGCGCTAGGTTGAGAATCTTCCAATTTTCAAAAGCAACATTCGCATTCTTAGTGGGTAGCACCTCGCGTCTGATGCTTGTCTCATCACCAAGGTAACTCGGATGATCTGCTGTTGAAAGCGTTTTTTGCTGGTTTTGTTTATCTTGGGGACGCTTCCAGCCAGCAGTAGAGAAGTGAATATCTACCAAAGGATCGGGCAGTTTTTCATTTAACTTTACAAGCAACCGAGTCCGCTCGAAAGTCAAATTTTGTGCCCAAGCAGCGCTAGAAGTTGCCACCCGCAAAACGTCGCGTTGAATCGACAATGGTTGAGTATGAGATGCGATCGCACTTCCTACCACTGACTCCCAACACTTAAGCAACCGGGGAAATGGCTGCTGGTGCAATAATATCTGAATTTCCGGAAGACTTAAAATATCATTAACTGATTTCAAAGACATCTGGCATAAACCTTGAGCAAAAATTTTAACTTGCGACAGGAAGTATAAATCTATTCGATAATTTTCGTTAGGATTGGCACACATGTATTTTAAATTAATCCAGTAATCTACCTTTGAGGCAGACAGGCTATGAGTCAAGAAATACGAAATTTGGGTGCTCAATCGTCGAAAACACCTGGGTTGAAGCCAGCACTAGCGTCAGCACTATCTTGTTTAGAAGTGCAACTAGATCAAGAGTTAGCCCGCTATCGACGTACACGAACCGGATACAACACACCTAACCAAAGCCGCGTCAGTAGTAACGCTCCTCTTGCTCAACAGACTGCGATCGCAGCGATGGCGTCCAAAAAACCGATATCAACTTTAACTTCTTTAATACAACAAGAACAGCCTGTTGTTCAACCGAATACCCCCTCCGCATCTGTTGAAATTGAAACACCAAAGGTTATGCCAGCGGCGACAACGGTAAATACTGAGTTACCAAAACCTCCAAAGGTTGAGGTTATAGATAAAACAGATACACCGGATTCGGAAAATGGCAGTATTGTGCCTGCGGTTGTCAAATCTGAGAAAACGGAAAATACCGCATCAGATGACACCCCGAAGCAGCCACCAGACGATTACTTAGAATCATCTGAAGCCCTGCTGCGAAGTTTGACAGAAGAACAACCACAAAAAAGAAAGCCAACTAACAGCGACAGTCTTTTATCGCCTTTGGGGATTGGCTCGATGTTATTGCTATTAGTAGCGAGTCTCACCTTGGGATACGTACTATTTAATCCTAAAAGTTTGTCTGTATTTAGTTTTGGTGGCAAGTCTGAGCCAAATTCGCCACCAACGGCATCGACAACTAATGTCAAAAATACTGATGTAGCGAAACCGCAAACACCGAGTACGCCCATACCTAAGTATCCGAATCTCGCCAGAGATGAATTTCCAGAGGTGAATAATCCTAATGACGTTGTTGGCTTAAAACCCAAACCTAAACCGACTCCTACAGCACAAAATAGCCCTGTGGCGGCACGAATTCCGGCAAATCCACCTGTAGCGCCAATACAACAGGCGCAACCCTTGCCAGGAGGAAATTTACCCACACCAAAGGCGACAACCTCGCCAAAGCCAGAATTGCCGCTTTCAGAAGTCAAACCCTCAGCGGATGGATTTTATCATATTGTCATAGATAATCAAGACGCGAGCGCTTTTGCCTCTGCACGGGTAGTAGTTCCCGATGCTTATTTCTCACCTGATGGAAAATTGATTTATCTGGGTGCGCTGAAAAGTAAAGAGCAAGTAAAACAACAGATGCAGCTACTAGAGTCAAAAGGAATTAAAGCGCGGGTGCAGCAACCTTAAGGAGCGAAAATCTACGATACCATGAAAAAACATCTACTTAACTAACCCCTAGCTGTTGACAGTGTGAGCTAATCGCACTTTTATGAGCACGCAAGTAAATGGAGAGCCGAAATGGAACTGATGAAGCGTATCCAACGCTTTATTCGCGCTAATGTCAATAGTATGATGGGCAGTGTGGAAGATCCAGAAAAGATTCTGGAACAAGCCGTTATGGAAATGCAAAGGAATTTGGTGCAATTGCGACAAGCTGTAGCACAAGCGATCGCTACCCAAAAACGCACCGAACGACAAACCGCTCAGGCTAAGTCAACAGCAGAGGAATGGTATCGTCGCGCTCAATTAGCGCTACAAGCCAATGATGAGCCTTTAGCAAGGGTTGCTCTTACCAAACGCCGTGCCTATCAAGAAACAGACGATACTCTTGCTACTCAGATAAAGCAGCAAAATAGTCTGATAGCTAAAATGAAACAAGATATGCGATCGCTAGAATTGAAAATTAGCGAGGCAAAAACCAAAAAAGATATGTACATCGCTCGCGCTCGTTCTGCTGAAGCGTCTTATCGACTTCAGGAAATGTTGAGCAGTTCTTCTACCACTAGCAGCCTAAACGCTTTTGAACGGATGGAAGAAAAAGTTTTGCAACTCGAAGCCAAATCAGAAGCAATAGCTCAACTCGACAGCGATGACTTACAGCAACAATTTACCTCTTTAGAATCCAATAATACTATTGATGGGGAACTAGTAGCGATGAAGGTGCAGCTTTTAAGTGCGACAAAGAATATACCACACAAAGGCAATGATTTAAATTCTGAGACCACAAATCCCTAAAAGTCACGAACCGTAAATATTAGGCAATTACTCAGACTAAAGCATATCTTAGAAATTAAGGGTTGTGTAAAGCTACCAATCCAAAGCGAAAAGATTAAATTGAAATAGGTAGCTATAAAACAGTAAAAAGCTAACGTATCCGTTCAAAGCGCGTAAATCGCAAAAGGAAAAACAAAGTTATGGGATTATTTGATCGCATTAGACGAGTAGTTGGTGCTAACCTTAACGACCTGGTAAGTAAAGCTGAAGATCCAGAAAAAATGCTGGAACAAGCCATCCTGGAAATGCAGGAAGACTTGGTACAACTGCGTCAGGGAGTTGCCCAGACAATTGCAACTCAAAAACGTACAGAAAAACAGTATAATGATGGGCAAAATGAAATAAATAAGTGGCAACGTAATGCTCAGTTAGCGCTGCAAAAAGGTGATGAAAACCTTGCACGCCAAGCACTAGAGCGGAAAAAGACTTACACCGACACCAGCACTGCGCTTAAAACCAGCCTAGATCAGCAAAGTATTCAGGTGGAAACTCTCAAGCGCAACTTAATCCAGCTAGAAAGCAAGATTTCTGAGGCAAAAACCAAGAAAGAAATGCTCAAAGCGCGGATCACCACTGCCAAAGCTCAAGAGCAACTCCAAGGCATGGTGCGCGGGATGAATACCAGCAGCGCAATGTCAGCTTTTGAGCGGATGGAAGAAAAAGTCTTGATGCAAGAAGCTCGCGCTCAGTCAGCAGGAGAGTTAGCAGGTGCCGATTTGGAAAGCCAATTTGCCAAATTGGAAAGTGGTAGTGATGTTGATGATGAATTGGCAGCTTTGAAAGCACAAATGACCCTCGGACCTGCTCCCACACCAACTCAATCGTTACCCCCAGGACAAACCACCACTCCCAAACCTAATCAGCAACCGGAAGTGGTTGATGCCGAAATCGAATCGCTACGCAAGCAATTGGACCAAATGTAACATTATCATCAAAATCTTCTTTTGCCAGTCCCACGTCTTTTCGTCGTGGGATTTTGCGTCAAAATGATTTGGTCAAGAGTCAATAGTCAATAGACATCTCCGAAAATTAATTCTGCGTTGTCCGAAACCCTTGTAGAGACGTAGCATTGCTACGTCTCTACATTGTTTTCCGGAGATGTCTAATAGTCAATGGTCAATGGTCAATGGTCAATGGTCAAGGGTCAATGGTCAATGGTCAAGGGTCAAGGGTCAATGGTCAATGGTCAAGAGTCAATGGTCAAGGGTCAAGGGTCAATGGTCAAGAGTCAATGGTCAAGGGTCAATGGTCAATGGTCAAGGGTCAAGGGTCAATGGTCAATGGTCAAGAGTCAATGGTCAAGGGT
>CASBQC010000343.1 GCA_949127805.1 Nostocales cyanobacterium PMM_0081 | reverse complement strand
GAGACGTTCGGTCCGGAACGTCTCTACAAGGGTTTCGGGCAACGCATAGTTCATTTCCAACAGATATCTATTGACCCTTGACTATTGACCCTTGACTATTGACCAATTTTAGTAAAGAATCGTCATACTTAAAGAGGGAGAACCGTTGAACTACTCCCGGCTATTTAAGGCGTGAAGTTGATTAAACAACAATGAGACGTAAATCTACTGGTAGAACAGTTACCAATCCTAAACCCCCTGGTATTCAATCTCCTGCGTTTAATTTCACCACTATGGCGGTTTTGGCGGGGGTGTTTATTTTGGGAATTGGGATTGGTATTGCTTTTAGCTCTACAACCACGTTAACTCCATCAAACGTGGCTTCCCGCGAATTTATTGACACCAAAGCACCGAACCCTGAGATTTGCGTCCAGTATGGAGCTAGCGCTATGGTGATGGATGCTAGACTTTTTGTGACTCTCAACCCGTTTAATGTCTACGTTGCTCAACCGAGTATGCGTCCTGGATGCGTTATCCGCCAAAATAACTGGGCAATTTTAGAGCAACGAAAGCTTATATCATCGCAGCAGGTGAATGAATGCAAAAATCGCCTGAACACTTTTGGTTTTACGGGTAATTTGGACAGCGAAAAACCTGATATTAGGTGTATTTACCAAAACGAAGCTGCTCAAAACTTCTTTATCAATCAACCAGGAGCAGTCTCACAGCCACAGGAAACTGACAGATTCTAAAAACAAAAAATGAAGCCCTGACGACTGGAAGTCGCGGCTACATAAACAAAGTCCGGATGGTGCGCGGACTAATCTGAAAATAGGGTTTTAAATTTTCTCTGGTATTGACACTCCCCGCTCACTTATGGACGGGGATTCTTAGTTCCTCAAGCCCACTTAATTTAAATCCCTTGCAGTTTTTAAATCAGAGGTGGTTCTTTCCCTAAGCGTTTCTTTCCGAGTGCCCCTCGGTAGTTGCATTTCTACAAGTTCTTTTTGAGTCGAAACAATTTGTTTGCTGAAAATTCTGTGTTGTCTAGCCCCCATGTTCGCGTTAGCGTCTCGTAGAGAAGATTTTACCTATTCCTGGAGAGGAACTAGAACTATGGAATAGAACCCGATATCTTCAATTGCCAAGGTACAGATTGCCGCTAGGCAGTTAGGTTTTTATACAGGTTGATTACCATTCCTGTTTAATTATAGGGTAACACAAAATATCACTGGGGGATGAATCCCCCACACGGCTTTCATCCCCGACTTAAAAGACATAAAAACCTAAAAACTTCTTGGGTTTTTAGGTTTTTATTTCGGGGTTTTCAGCCAGCATTTTTATAATAATAAAAGAGCGTTTAAGGCATTTTCACAGAGAAGTCGCTTACCTATTGGAGTTGGGAAAGGGTTGACCAAACTCAAATACCCCAGAATTAGGAACATTGACTGGATAGTTAGGGACGGTTTGAACAGGAAAACCGGGGGCACCGACACTAAGAGGAGCAGTATTAAAATTACCAGGCTGATTTGGGAAACTCGCTGGGGGAAGAACAGAACCAGGCTGTTGAGTAGGATTATTAGAATTCAGCGCCGGTACTGTTACTAAAGGTATCTGTGAGTTGTTATAGTTACTGGGTGGTAAGTTGTTAGGCGGTGGATAGTTATAATTACTGGGTGGTAAGTTGCTTGGTGGTAAGTTGTTAGGCGGTGGATAGTTATAGTTACTGGGTGGTAAGTTGCTCGGTGGTAAGTTGTTAGGCGGTGGATAGTTATAGTTACTGGGTGGTAAGTTGCTCGGTGGTAAGTTGTTAGGCGGTGGATAATTATAGTTGCTCGGTGGTAAGTTACTGGGTGGTAAGTTGTTAGGCGGTGGATAGTTATAATTACTGGGTGGTAAGTTGCTCGGTGGTAAGTTGTTAGGCGGTGGATAATTATAGTTGCTCGGTGGTAAGTTGCTTGGTGGTAAGTTATTAGGCGGTGGATAGTTATAATTACTTGGTGGTAAGTTGTTAGACGGTGGATAGTTTCCCTGTTGAGAATATGTGCCACCAGCAATTAAAGGACGTAAAACCCAGCGAGTGTTATTTTGCGCGGAAACGGGTTGGAGTTGTACCTGATTTGGATCTAAAGAAGTTCCTGGTGCTAAATCTAAAACAATGCGAGTTACGTTTGCGTTTAATTGGGAAACGCGAATTCTTTGAATTGCTCCAGAATAATTTTGTTGGGTGGGAACATAGCCTAATTTGGTATCAGGCAAATCTACAACTATGCGCGGGGGTTGTGCAAGATAAAAGTAGCGCGGTGTTGTACCTGCTGAGAGATTAATTTCTAGTTGAAAAGCTTCTGGGTAAAAGCGCAAATCTTCTAGCCTTGCTGCTGGGGCTGCAATAGTACTATTAGTTTCGAGAGTAATTGCTGTGAATAAGCCAAACAAACTCACATAAAGAAAAAATTGCCTAATCCTCAACACCATTACCATTATTTGTGTCCTTTGGCTTTTATTTGCTGTGTGGCTGTAATTTTAATCGTTTTAGGAATATCTTTCACCTGCAAGATTATTTTTATCTAATACCGTTTCACAAAAACCTCGATACAAATACAGACTTCATCCGATGAGAGACGTAGCATTGCTACGTCTCTTGGGTTAGGGCAACGCATAATTAAATTTTGGAGATGTCTAAGGAGAATAATTCTTGTTTCTCCCTATCCCCCCATCTCCCCATCCTCCTATCGTCTAAGTGCTGATTCGTGAGTGTTAGCATCAGCAAGGACTGAAGCTAAGACAGAGGTGACTTGACTGTAACGACGGGTAATCAAAAGTGAGGAACGACACTGAATCGCTAGTTCGTCTGTATAACGTCCAAGGGTTTGACGTTCAATACCCCAAGCACGGCTAGTACCTGCAATAGTGAGGTCTACCCTTTCTGAGGCTTTGACTACAGCTTGGATTGGATCAGAGGCTTCAATCGTTTGAATGTCAATGCGATCGCGTACACTTTGAGGCAATTGCTGCATCATTTTGTGCAACTCGTGGCTCATTTCATTCTTGACACGATTTTCTGAGACTACCTGTAAAATCTTTAACAGGCAAGTATCACGATTTATGAGCAGTCTCAACGCAAGTATCAGTGCTAAATCATCGTGGATATTTGCAGAGTAGGGCACTAACAGGTTTTCTAAGCGCTGTTTGCCTCTGTCTATGAATACCGCTACATCAACCGGTGCAGTAGTCAGAATTTGACCAACTCGCCCGCCTAAGCGATTATTACTAAAAGCTGGGCGATGCCATCCCACTAAAATTAAATCAGCAGGTTCAAGTTCGGCTATCTCTGCTGTTTCTTGTGCAACGTTACTAGATATGCGAATTATCGGATGTACGTAAGAGCGTGTAGATGGCGGCTCTAAAGTATCAATTAATTCTTCTAGTTGCTGTTTTCGTTCTTCGATTAATCGGTTTGCTTCAACTGGGGTACTCTCAAAGGCATAGTCTTCTGAAAGTTCGATCAAACTGAGAGGATAAACAGCTGTCGGTTGTTGGTAGTTAAGGGCGATCGCTACTGCTAACTGTACTAAACCTTTTTGCGTACTCGGATTCGCTACTGGTACTAAAATCCGGTAGATTTGACCGTAAGAGTCTTGAGTTGAAATAATTTCTCTACTCGCTTCTGGTTCATCTTCTTTTTCAACCACATCTAGTCCGATTAGCCGTTTCGGATATGTCCACTCTAACAAAGGCGAGGTCATAAATGTGGTTACTAATGCCACAATCACCAGCATGGTGAAAAGTAATGGCGTAATTACTCCCAACGACAAACCAATATTTAATACTATCAGTTCGGTTAAACCGCGAGTATTCATTAACCAACCAAGTGCTGAGGCTTCGCGTTTTTCAATTCCGGAGAAACGAGCTGCTACATAAGTGCCTGTGTATTTTCCGGCGATCGCCACAAATAGCACTAATGCACATAACAACCACAATTGGGGACGGTTAACTAAGCCGATTTCCGTCCGCAGTCCACTGTAGGCGAAAAATACTGGTAGCAGAAATATCAACACAAAATCTTCAGTTTTGACCGCTATTTCTCGCACCAAACCAGCATTTTTGGGCATTATTGTCCCCAGCAAAAATGCTCCAAAATAAGAGTGAATACCAATTAGTTCGGTAATCAAAGCGGAAGCAAGCACGGACATGTAAACTAAAGCCAGAAGTAACTGGTTCAGGCGTCTTGTGCGACGGTAGTAGATAGTGAGACGTTTGAGAAAACTTCGTCCTACGGTCAGCATCAAACCGATATACAGTACGCTCTTCATAATTGTGTGCCAAGCGCTATCAATACTACCTTCTCTAGCTACAGCGATCGCTATTGCTAACAAACACCAAGCCGTCACATCATCGACTGCTGCACAAGTTAGCGCTAATGTTCCTAAGCGTGATTGCTGCAAGTTGTTCTCGGTAATAATTCGCGCTAATACCGTCCAAGCAGTAATGGACATCGCTACCCCCAAAAATAGGGCAAAGACGGTAAACGACACGTTAGCATTAGAAACCAACGGATAAAGTACAAGCGCTAGCAGCGTTCCCAGTGAAAACGGCACCAAAATACTCACATGAGAAGTCAAAACTGCTATTTCTAAATTACCCCTAAGATATTTAGGATTTAACTCCAACCCAATCAGGAACATGAAAAATATCAGTCCCACCTGAGACAACACATTTAAAAAGGGAACAGCTTCAGGGGGGAAGAGGGTAGCGGCTAAATTTGGAGCAACCCTACCAAATAATGAGGGTCCTAGCATAATGCCAGCGACAATCTCACCAATTACCAGGGGTTGCTTAATCAATCGGAATGCCAACCCCATTAAGCGTGACAATCCAATTACAATCAGCACCTCAATCAAAACGAGAATAACTGTGTCAATATGCATAGTTTCCTCTAGATCCACTAGCCGATGTCCCTTTGATGATTCTTTAAATCAGCTGAATCTGTCAATGTCTTTGAAGACCTCTAAGGCACATAAGCGTAAATAAATCGACCGTCTGGTTTTTGAATTATTCGTTGGTACCCTTGGATCTAGCTCTTTGGGCGGTGGATTTATTTTTATGGTTCCCCCTAAGATTTATTTGCCGGAGATTTTATTGTTAATTATTATGACGATTGGGTTATATAACCGGAAAAATCCACCAAAAAATACAATGTTAGCTAGCAATTGTTTGGGAATTATAGGTAGCGATCGCTTCCCAATTCATGACATCTTCTAACAAAGTTTGATAACCTAGAGTATTCGGGTGAAGTCCATCTTTACTTAAACGTTTGCGTGTTAAACTTTCACCACCTGCCATCCAACGCTCAAAAATATCAAGATAGGGAATCCGTCTTTTAGCGCAAGCGATGCGAGTAGCTTCTTTGTAGCGATACTGATCCGCTTGATTATAATATAAACAATCTAAAAATGGCATCTTGGCTTCATCGACTGGCACCATCCCGACAAATAATACGGGACACAGATGCTGTGCTTGTTCAAGTAAAGAAGCGATTTCTGATTCAAATATGGCAAAATCTGTATAGTTGCGTCCATCAGGACGTGCCAACCGTGCTGAATCATTGACTCCGACTGAGAGAATAATCAAATCGGGGACGCGGTTTGATTATTCTCCCCGATGGCGAAATTCAATTTCGAGTCTTTGTGCTACTTGTTGAGTGCGATCGCCTCGCACTCCCAAATTATAAACAATATGACCCACACTATCCGGCGACATCCACGACCGCCGCAATCTCTCAACCCACCCTCCCCCTTCTGGATCGCCAAATCCGTAAACTAAGCTATCTTTAGAGTGCGACAATCTTTAAAGGCTGACATTGAATTGGTTTAGACAGTTGCATTGAGGAAGAAGCTACAAGTGTGTGCATTTAAAAAGAATGTATTTTATATCTTTTAAAGATTCTATACATTTCTACACCATTTATGAGTAACTAATTTTGCTTCACTTAGGG
>CASBQC010000342.1 GCA_949127805.1 Nostocales cyanobacterium PMM_0081 | reverse complement strand
CTTAAGAAGTTCGGGAACTGTGACAAATCGGTAGCCTTGCTGTTTGAGTCCGCTGATGATTTGTGGTAGGGCTTGTACAGTTCTTTGGCGATCGCCTCCACCATCGTGCATTAAGACAATTCCACCTGGTTTGGCGTCTCTTAATACATTCTTCACAAATACTTGATATTTGGCGTGGGGGTCGGTATCGGCGGAAGTCTGCGACCACATGACTACAGCGTATTTCTGGCTTTTGGCTACATCAACTAATCCGTTATTTAAAATGCCTCCAGGAGGACGAAACAAAGAAGTTTTAACTCCTGTAGTTTTGTACATCAAATCAGCAGTGCGTTCAATTTCACTTTTAGCAGTGGCTTCATCCATCCGCTTATACCAATGATGCCAAGTATGATTGCCAATGGCATGTCCCTCAGCTACCTCTTTTTTGGCAAGGTCGGGATGTTCTTGTAAGGCTTGCCCTACCCAAAAGAATGTAACTTTTACGTTATTTTCTTTCAAGATATCCAGCATTTGTGCGGTTGTGTTTTGCCAGGGACCATCATCAATGGTTAGGGCAATGACTTTCTCATTATTGCTGGGTTGCCCTTTATAAACTGTTGTGCCCTGATATTTAGCTGGGATGGTAAAGGTAAGGTTTTCTACTTTGGCTGGTGGTGATTTCGCATTTTTGCTTTGTTGAATTTGTGCAGCATGAAGTTCGCTTGTAGTCAATTGCGGAGGCTGATTTGGGGCAATACTACAAGCTGTTACACAAAAGGCGATGGGCAAAACCGATATATAGGCGATCGCAACAACACCGAATATATGAAGTCGCTTTGAGTGGCTGTCTGTCACGTCAGTTTACCAAAAACTCACCCAATCATAAGCTGTAGTCACACTTTATTAGATGGGTTTATTAGTTCAAAGTCAGATATAAAAGTGTTTTTAGACAATTTCAAAAAAACTTTCCTAAACCCCTTGACACTTTTGTAGTATAATTGTAGTATAAATGTATGAGGCGAGAAACAAACCTTCTTAAGGAATAAAAGCAATGTTCTACATACAAATAGTGCAGAAAAGCTGGGATAAACCAAAGTCCCCAGTAAACAAAGCTCCTCCGACTTCCAAATTATCTGAAGTAGAAGGAATAAATTACAAAAGTTCTCAGTTTGCACGCGTCAAAACCACCGAATACATACGTAATACACAACAGGTTTATTACTTAGAGCGTCGGTTGTTTCGCTAACAGTTGAAAGTAATTTTTCTGAACCTTGAAAACTAAATATGAAATGGGCAAGTTCACCAAAAATTTGTGCCTAAAAGTCTAAAATTTTAGGCACAGATTTCAAAAACATCGGGGTGTAGCTCAATGGCGCTTTGCGTTCGTGTCTTTTGGAAATGTTGCGGGTTCGAGTCCCGTCACCCTGGTTGAAGTCCTGTAGTTTGAAATAGTTAAGCCGTCAGTTTCAAGGGTGAAAATAATGAATTGTAAAACTCGTCGGGACTTGCAAATGGCTGAGTAGCTAAGTGGTTGAAGGTTCAAGTCATAAGCGCGATCGCCTTACATGGGAGAGATGAAGTAGTGACTGATTCGTCTTGAATTAAACCAGTCCACTGGTAATACCCATCTCTCCTTTTTTATCCCCCGGTAGCTCAGTTGGTAGTAGCGTCTGTCTGAAGAACAGAAGGTCGTCGGTTCGATTCCGACCTGGGGGGCTTCGTTGCCTTGTAGCTCAGTGGTAGAGCAGTCGCCTGTTAAGCGAACGGTCGTAGGTTCGATACCTACCAGGGCAGCCATTTATATCATTGCCGGGTGGACGAATAGGCAAGTCGCATCGCTCTGAACGATGAGATTACAGGTTCAAACCCTGTCCTGGCATTTATTGGGGAGTCGCCTAACTGGTATGGCACCGCTCTTTGAAAGCGGCATAATTGCAGGTTCGAGTCCTGCCTCCCCAGGGAAGCTCTATCACATTGACAGAGCAGCTAAATTATGCTCCTGTAGCCCAATTGGAACGAGGCGCTGATCTGCTTGCAACACCTTGCAAGTTCGATTCTTGTCAGGACTATTAATTTCATGGGGTCATAGCTCAATTGGCGCTTTGCACCTGCCTTGCAAGCAGGAGGTTATGGGTTCAATTCCCATTGATTCCACTTATGGTGTCTGAAGCCAAAGTGGTCGCGGCGCTGGTTTGTGGAACCAGTCATAGCGGGTTCGAGTCCCGTCAGGCACCCTTGAATGGAAGATGCCGCTGAATGGCGGGCAACTGGTCTTGAAAACCAGGGTACAGGCAACTGTAGGGGTTCGATTCCTCCATCTTCCTTTATCCACCTGAAGCCGAGAAGCGAGGCGCTGTGCTGATAACACAGAGTTAGGCTCAGCGTACTTCCCAGGTGGATTGATTCCCTCTACCAGCGGATCTGGCACCGAGTCTTCTAAACTCAGCTGCGGTGGTTCGACTCCATCTAGAGGGGTTATTCCGGGTTTATGGGTGGTTGGCATAACGGCTGTGCAGCTGGCTTTTAACCAGCACTACATAGGTTCGACTCCTATACCACCCATTTTTAATTAAGAGAATTTAATTTGATTTTTGGTATTAAATTCTAG
>CASBQC010000341.1 GCA_949127805.1 Nostocales cyanobacterium PMM_0081 | reverse complement strand
CTTTCAGGTGATTTTCTAAATTTGAAGTTCCTTGAATCAGACTTTCAACTTGATTGTGTATCGTTGTAAATGTATCAAGTTTATTTTCTAGGGTTTGTAACTTCTCTAGTTGTATATCTTTACTTTGCACCAAATGAGCAAGACTTTCACTCTTATTATTGTCGGCTTCTAGTAACTTACTCAAGCGATTTTCTAGATTTGAGTTGGCTGCAATCAAAGTTTCAACTTGGGTTTGTAGAGATGCAAATGTTTCAAGTTTATCTCCTAGTGCTTGCAACTTTTCTTGTTGCATTTCTAGATTGTTTTGTAGTAAATTGCCGATGATTTCTTTGAGGTTATTTTCTACACTTAAATTTCCTTGAATTAAATTTTCAACCTGCGATGACACAGGTGTAATTATCTCTAATTGATTAGCGATCGCTTGCAACTTTGCTAGTTGCACTTCTGCGTTATCCTGAACCAGATGGCTAAGGCTTTGTCTAGAATTCTTGTTAACTTCTAGCACCTCAAGCAAACGATTTTCCAGATCCGAACTTCCTTCAATTATACTTGCAAACTGATTTTTGACATTTTCAAAAGATTCAATCTGGTTTTTTCGAGCTTCACTAGTTATCTGATATTGCTCTTTATTTAACTCGTTAGCCGCTTCTACAAATTTTAATAGTTTTTCTTGCTCTGTTAGAGTAGCATTTAAGCTCTTTTTAAGTTGCAGAACCAATACGGCAATTACTGCTATTGATATTGTTGATATCGCAGAAACAATTAGTGGCACAATTTCCATAGTTAATCACTCAGTAAGTATATTTCAATATTCATTGTCTTTTAAGCATTTTTGGAAATTAAAAAAAGAGTGATTAAACATCATCATATTTTATCTAAATTTATTTTTTTACTAATAGAACTGTTAAAATAATTTAAAATTAGGCATATGTACTTTAATTGTAGCCCTAAATTTATAAAATCAGGTTGGGTAAAATGTTAAAAGCAAGTCTTCTCTAGACAATCAGCAAAGTGGGATTAAAATCTTAGGAAAAATTTGACGTTTTTACGAGTGGGAGAAAAAAGAAAGAATCTTTTAAGCTTTTATTTTTTCTCCCTGTGCTGTTTATATTTGCAACAAGCGGGCGATCGCCTGCGGTAGTGGCAGTATAATCAACACCAACAAAGCCATTGCTGTTAACCCCCAAATGTCACGTTTGTTATCCAATTCTGTGACATCGTTCAAAGCGGGTTCATCCATTAGCGGTATAAATAATAAGATAATCGCCCATAAGAAAAATTCCGACTGTACTAAAGATAGTAGCAGGAGCAACAAGCGAGCAACTTGACCAATTATGATCGCAGTTCTTTGTCCAAACATAGCATGAACAATGTGACCTCCATCCAATTGTCCTACCGGCATCAAATTCAACGCTGTGACAATCAGTCCGAGAAAACCTGCGATCGCTACTGGATGCAAATCGATAGCTGATTGTGAGGTTAACTGACTCGACAGCGCTAATTTCGACAGAAACGCGAGTAAAATGGAATATTTAGGATTGAGGGCATCAGTATTTAACAATCCGTTTTTTTCAGCTAAAGGAACCACTACAGAATGAGCTAAACCCCATATTAGTAAAGGCAAAGTCGCTACAAAGCCTGCAAGTGGTCCAGCAATGCTAACGTCAAATAAAGCTTTGCGATTGGGTATCGGACTACGCATTTGAATAAATGCACCGAAGGTTCCCAAGAAAAACGGCATGGGGATAAAGTAAGGCAGTGTCGAGCGAATTTTATAGAATCTAGCAGTTAAATAATGACCAAGTTCATGCGTGCCCAAAATCGTCATTAGCGTTAAAGCATAAGGCAATCCTTTCAACAAACTAACTGGATTAGATTGCCATGTCGCAAAATCGACACCAGCCATTCTTACTCCCACGAAGGTAGTAGTTACCAAAGTACCAAGCAGTAGTAAAAGCGCTAATCCCGGTCGCGTTAGCTGTTCTGGGTTGCGTGTATCAGCTTTGGCGTTGTTTTGGGTGTTGGGAGTGAGAATAAAGAAAGGTTTGTTATTGAAACCTTCTTGAAATATTACCAGAAAGCGATCGCCAAATTCTGCTTCAATATTTGCCTTAATTTTTTGATATGCTTCCGTCGGTGAGCATCGCAACTGTCCCCGGCAAATCACAGCTTGTGGTCGATACTCAATATTTTGGATGTAGTATACAGACCAGGGAAAACAATTTCGCAACTGGGTTTCTTCTCTTGGCTCAATGGGACGCACTGTCACTGCTTCTGCGGTAGGATGAGTAGCCGATTGTAATTGTGAGGTTTGGGGTTCGATCTGTGTATCTTTCGGTGTTTGACGCCCCCTTTGAAACAACAGCCAGTATAACAGAAGGCAGATAACTGAGGACCAAACAATTAGCGCTGGTGGAGGAGTTTGTTTTGCCCCATACATCAGCGTCCACCCGGTTAACAAAAATGCTGGTGTCATTAACACCAACCACAACAGCCACACTGGTGTTTTGGTGATATTAGCGACACTGCGCTGCACCATTAGATAAGTAAATAGTCCCAGTAGAAGGAGAAACCAAAATGTCATTTTATCTTCAAATATTTTGAGAACAATGTCCCACTAAAGCGTGTTAGCACCACAGCGCTTAGTACAAAGCAGACCTCAAACCCCAATTTTTCACTTTCTTACAACACAAAGTGCTTATTAACTCTTAAGTCTCAATTCTTCAATCGGAATCAAACGTAACTTTTTATACAATAGCGTACATTGCGCGATTTTTTTGCTTATGTGCCCCATACCTCAACAGCCGAATCATACAGTTAAGCGACCACAGGCTGTGTTTTCCTCGGAAGTTTCGATTGAAGGAAATCTCAAATCGGACTTCGTACCAAACAACATTTTTGCCTTTCCACCAAATCGAGACACATTAGGGGGGACTTCTTATTTTATTGTAAGAAATGAAAGTAATATCTTGATAGATTGCCCTGCCCTAGACCAAACAAATCAGGATTTTTTGCGATCGCACGGAGGTGTGCGTTATTTATTTATCACTCATCGGGGTGCGATCGGCAAAACAGCAGAATTTCAGCAAATCTTCAACTGTGAGATTCTCATTCAAGAGCAAGAAGCTTATTTATTACCCGGATTAACCATCACTACCTTCGGTCAAGAATACATCCTGAATAATACAGCACAAGTAATTTGGACACCAGGACATTCTCCCGGTTCCTCTTGCCTGTACTACAGTGAACTTGGAGGTGTCCTATTTTCTGGACGTCATTTACTCCCCAACCAGCAAGGTGAGCCAGTACCATTACGGACAGCCAAAACCTTTCACTGGAATCGACAAATTAAAAGTCTTAAGTTCTTGCTAGAACATTTTACACCAGAAACTCTTCAGTATATTTGTCCAGGTGCAAACACAGGATTTCTGCGAGGCAAGCGCTTCATAGATAAAGCTTACCAGCGCCTTGCCAATGGGGAATGGGTAGTTAACAATCCCCAATCCCCAATCCCCAATCCCTAATCCCTTCTTGCCACTACCGAATTCCTCAAAACTTCCACTGCTGCTTGATACTGTAAATCGTCTTGCGTACCAATTTGTTCGCGAGTAATTGGATGTTGGGAAATCTCTTTATCCGGTTTAATACCGAGTTTATGAATATCTCGGTGTTTAGGAGTTTCATACTTAGCAATTGTTACCGCCAAGCCAGAACCGTCTGATAATTCAAATAAGGACTGAATTAAGCCTTTGCCAAAGGTAGTTTCTCCGACTAATTGGGCACGACCATTATCTTGCAGTGCGCCGGCAAGAATCTCACTGGCACTAGCAGTTCCTTGATTAACTAAAATCACTAGCGGATCTGGCGTCAGGGCTGAACCAGAGGCTTCAAAGCTGCCTTGAATGCCTTGTCGGTTAACGGTGTAAACGATGGTGCCTGAATTGAGCCACAAGCGGGCAATTTCAATTCCTGATTGCAGCAACCCCCCAGGATTATTTCGCAGATCGAGAATGTAGGCAGCAGCGCCTTTTTTTTCTAGACTAGTAATAGCATGTGCCAATTCCATTGACGCATTGGCATTAAATTGAGTTAGGCGAAGGTAGCCGATGGGTGTACCCTGCTTTGAAGAATCTAATTCTGCTATTACAGGGTTAAGAGCAATGCGCGATCGCACTACTCTAAATTCTTTTTCGCCTTCTCCGTCTCGTTCTATCATCAAAGTGACGAGACTGCCAGACGGTCCACGCATCTTTGCCGCAGCTTCGTCAAGGGTGAGGTTTTCTGTGGAGATGCCCTCAATTTTGACAATGCGATCGCGTGCTTTAATTCCTGCTTTGTCTGCTGGTGAACCGGCGATTGGTGCTACTACTTCCAACTTAAGCGACTGAGAATTAAGCGCTATTTGCAATCCCACTCCCGTCAGTTCACCAGATGTATTGACCTGTAAACTGCGGTAGTGTTCCGGATCTAAAAAGCGCGTAAAGGGGTCGTCGAGGCTCTTGAGCATCTTCTGAATTGCCCCATAAGCCGCTTCGCTGTCTTTTAGGGGCTTCTGCAAAACATTTTGCCTCACCATCGCCCAGTTTTGATGATTAAACGTCTCATCTAAATAAGTGCGATTGACAATTCGCCATACTTCTGATACTAGCTTTTGTTCACCCGTCAAAGCGATCGCTGGTTGCGCGAGTAGCCCCAGCGCCAAGCAAAATGCCACTAGCAGTGACAATCCAACCCGAAAAACCTTTTTATCCATGAACCGTATTTTCAACTTCACTCGTGACCCAAATTGCCAAAAACAGCTTATTTGCCTTCTTGATTAATGAAATCTATCTCTCGACTATGTTACTTTTTTTATAGAAGTGGAGTGTTGCTCTCATCAAATTGTTTAGCCAAATGATGACAATACATCCCACTCTGAAAACGATAAGATCTACTTTGTGTCCATCATCCTTGGTGTTGAGGTGCAAAGAGAACGCAATATATTCCCTCTTTGTAAAGTGTCTAAGTTTCTTAACAATTCTTAACACTCTGACATATAACAAGCATTAAAAAGGATGAAGGATAAAAGATGAAGGATGAAAATAGAAAGAATTTGAACAGGGATTTGAACCCTGCCCAAATAAAAACCGTCTAAGAGACGGGGGTCTTAAACCCCATAGTATTTATTTCATACTTCATACTTCATACTTCATACTTTAGGTAAAATGCTCTTTGCTAAATCCCAAAATCGTTAATTGGGACAGAAGTGTAAGCAGCGATTAGCCGCTTAGAACTTCGCAAAATTTATTAACCGCAACCGACTTCGAGGAACTTGAGATTGTATGGCTAACGTTTACGACTGGTTTGAGGAACGCTTAGAGATTCAAGCGTTGGCTGAAGACGTGACCAGCAAGTACGTCCCTCCCCACGTCAACATCTTCTACTGCTTGGGTGGCATTACCTTAATGTGCTTTCTCATCCAGTTTGCCACTGGATTTGCGATGACATTTTACTACAGACCAACAGTAGCCGAAGCTTACTCTTCCGTGCAGTACCTGATGAACGAAGTGAGCTTCGGCTGGCTCATTCGCTCTGTTCACCGCTGGTCTGCCAGCATGATGGTGCTCATGATGATTTTGCATACCTTCCGGGTTTACCTCACCGGTGGATTCAAAAAGCCCCGCGAATTAACCTGGATAAGTGGCGTCATCCTTGCCGTCATCACAGTTTCCTTTGGTGTAACGGGCTACTCCCTGCCTTGGGATCAAATAGGCTACTGGGCTGTAAAAATCGTTAGCGGTGTACCAGAAGCAATTCCGGTAGTCGGCGTTTTGATTTCCGACCTGCTGCGTGGTGGTTCTAGCGTCGGTCAAGCAACTTTGACTCGCTACTATAGCGCTCACACCTTTGTATTGCCTTGGTTGATTGCAGTCTTCATGCTGTTTCACTTCTTGATGATCCGCAAGCAAGGCATTTCCGGTCCTTTGTAAACTTAAGTTATTAGCTAAAAAGGTGACAGTTGCCAGTTCTCAGATAGAGATGTTTGTTTTACACTTATGAGAAATAAGAAACACTTGACACTCGCATCTGTAAGCTTAAAGCTAGCTAATACCTGATAGCTGATAGCTTTGACAAACGCTTTAACTTAACGTAAGCAAGAGAGCACACAAAAAATGGGAACACAGAAAAAACCCGATCTGAGCGATCCTCAGTTAAGAGCCAAACTTGCCAAAGGCATGGGTCATAACTATTATGGCGAACCTGCTTGGCCCAACGATTTACTGTATATATTCCCCATCGTTATGATGGGAACCTTCGCCTCTATTGTGGCGCTAGCGGTGCTAGATCCGGCAATGACAGGTGAACCAGCGAATCCTTTTGCCACACCCTTGGAAATTCTGCCAGAGTGGTACTTGTATCCGGTATTTCAAATTTTGCGGACGGTTCCTAGCAAACTCTTAGGAGTATTTGCGATGGCATCTGTACCCTTGGGGCTGAGTCTCATTCCTTTTATTGAGAACATTAATAAGTTCCAAAACCCCTTCCGCCGTCCAGTTGCAACCACGGTGTTCTTGATTGGCACTGCCGTTACCCTTTGGTTGGGTATTGGCGCTACTTTCCCAATTGATCAATCTTTGACCTTGGGATTGTTCTAAATTAGCCACCAAGAAGCGCTTTGACGCCTGTGAATTTCAAGAGCAAATGCAAATCGATGTATTGCAAGCTTGAAAAATCAACAGGCGTCAATTTTAGTAATCCAGATTGCGTATGGAATTTTAAATTTTGGAATAGATGAAAATACTATTCCAAAATCTAAAATCTGTAAGCTACAACAGATACAAACATTTCACTTATTTATATTTAAGTCCCGGTCAATGCTTAGTATAATGAAGCAAGACCATCTGACGGTTAAGAGCGATCTGAAGCTTCTGAACCAAGTACAACAATGGTTTGAGAATTTTTGTCTGCAACACTTGTCTCAACTTGGCTGGTCAGAAAGCCAACTTTATCGCCTTAACTTAGCATTGGCAGAAGGCTTTACAAACGCGGTTCGTCACGCTCATCATGCTTTGCCGCCGGAAACAACCATTGAGATTGATGTTTCTCTATGGATTGATCGGCTGGAAATTAGAATTTGGGATCATGGAAAACCTTTTAATCCCGATGCAATAGTAGAACCAGAACCGGGCACTTTGCAAGTCGGGGGATATGGATGGTTTCTCCTGCGACGCTTGACTGACAACGTTGTTTACGAACGTAGTGCAGATGGTAGAAATTGTCTACTCATCGTCAAATATGCTCAAAAAGGGCAACAGTAGCCGCGAAAAATTTTAGAACAAGCAAGAAGCGGGGAGCGCACCTGGTTTAGGAGGAGAATGCATTCCCTGCTGCCCCTAATATGAAAATTGATAATCTTTATATAAAAATACTGAATTATTATCAAGACTTAAAAAATACGTCTGTATAAAAAAAAATACTGAATACCGTAAAGGCAGCATTCGAGTTGTAGTCACTCCTTTGCTAAGATTTGGCTGCGAGAGACTCTTTTGGGTTGAAAACTGCCTGAGTGACTGTAGTTTCCAGCAGTTTTGAAACCTTTATAAAGAAGCTTCATAATGACTTTCGAGTTGTACAAACAGACGCCAGTAAAGCGTTTTGTGATTCATTACTCCAAGTCAATGAGAGTATTTTCATGCCACTTAGTGCCCAAAGAGATAGAGGGGATAAAAAACAAGATATGACTAAAACAGCTTTAATTACAGGAATTACTGGTCAAGACGGCTACTATCTCAGCCACTTGCTGCTAAATCAAGGTTATCGAGTTGTGGGATTAGTACCCCCGCAGCGACAACCAAATTTGGCAAAACTGGGAACCCTGGCACACCAAGTAGAAATTTACACTGTTGATTTAAGAGACAGTCTGGCACTCTTGACCGCAGTAGAACAACTGCGTCCCCAAGAAATTTACAATTTAGCGGCTCCAAGTTTTGTACCCGATTCTTGGAACGATCCTTTGGGAACCCTGGATTTGATTACTGGTACTGCCACCAGGCTATTAGAAGCAGTGCGGCAGGTTGGTTTGTCTACACGATTTTATCAGGCAAGCAGTTCGGAAATGTTTGGGGATGTAGACAGATCACCTCAAGATGAGGAAACCCCCTTTCGTCCGAAAAATCCCTACGCGGCTGCAAAATTGCACGCCCACTGGACAATGGTACATCATCGACAGCGCTATGGTCTATTTGCTTGTAGTGGAATTTTATATAACCACGAATCACCTTTACGCGCACCTCAATTTGTACCGCGCAAAATTTCCTTAGCGGCTGCATCTATTAAATTGGGTTTAACTGACACCTTAGAAATGGGCAACTTAGATGCCAAACGCGATTGGGGCTTTGCCGGCGATCACGTTGAAGCAATGTGGCGGATGTTACAGGTTGATGAACCAGAAGAATACGTGATTGGTACAGGTAAGCTGCACAGTGTTCGCGAGTTAGTTAACACAGCTTTTGAGTGTGTTGAACTGGATTGGAAGCGCTATGTAGTCATTAACACCGAGTTGCTGCGACCGGATGAGCATTTTCAACTAGTTGCCAACCCTACTAAAGCTAAAAACAAACTCGGCTGGGAACCCCAAGTCAGTTTTGAAGAACTTGTACAGAAAATGGTACAAACAGATTTAGAGCGTTTGCAAAGTGGTGCGACTTCCCCTGCTGCATCGTCACTGCGAGCATGAATGGACTGGGGAATGGGGAATGGGGAATAATTACCAATTACCAATGCCCAATGCCCTAATAATTTATATTTTGTAAATAAAAATGCTAATCAATAAAATAGGCGAAACATCACACTTAGGTGATAAATTTGGCAAAAAGACTCAGCATGTTTTCGTATTCTTAGAAATTTTTGAACGCGAAGGCGGAATTCAATCCTATGTAAAGGATATTTTTCGAGCTTATACCAAGTTGAGAGAACGCCCTCAGGCGGAAGTATTTTTATTGCGAGATAATTCTGGCTGTGAAAATCCTTTTGAATCTGAGCATTTAAAATTTCATTACTTCAAAAATAAGTCCCCTAAGTTGGGAAGAGTTAAAATGGCAGCAGCATTACTTAAGTGTCTGCTGCAACAGCGCCCCCAACAAGTTTTCTGCGGTCATATCAACTTGGCAGTACTGGTACAAACGCTCTGCCAGCCGTTGGGCATTCCCTATACTGTATTAACTTACGGTAAAGAAGTTTGGGAGCCTCTTAAAAGTGTAGAACGTCGCGCCCTAACATCAGCATCTGGGATTTGGACGATAAGTCGCTACAGCCGCGATCGCGCGATCGCCGCTAATAATATAAACCCAAACCTGGTGCAGATGCTTCCTTGCGCCATTGATGGGGATAAATTTACACCAGGAGACAAACAGCCAGAATTAATAGAAAAGTATGGTTTAACTGGTGCTAAGGTATTAATGACTGTAGCCCGGTTGTGGTCAGGAGATATTTACAAAGGCGTAGATGTGACTATTCGGGCTTTACCGCAAATAGCCCAGGTGTTTCCAGAAGTAAAATATTTAGTAATTGGACGGGGTGACGATCAACCGCGATTAGCCCAGCTAGCATTTGATTTAGGTGTGAGTTCACAAGTTGTTTTTGCTGGTTTCGTACCCACTTCCCAGTTAATGGAACATTACCGTCTCGCCGATGCCTACATTATGCCTTCCCAAGAAGGCTTTGGCATTGTCTATTTAGAGGCGATGACTTGTGGAGTGCCGGTGCTATCAGGTGATGATGATGGCTCTGCTGACCCGTTACAGGATGGTAAACTAGGATGGCGAGTACCACACCGTAATAGTGATGCGGTAGCGGCGGCTTGTTTAGAAATTCTCAAAGGTGATGACCAGCGTTGTGATGGCGAATGGTTGCGAGAACAAGCGATCGCTATATTCGGTATGCAAGCCTTTCTTCTTCGGTTGCAACAGCTTTCGTTAAGAGTTAAGAGTGTGCCTAAGTCCTAAGTAAAATTAAATAGCCAAATATTTGCTCAAAAAGCGCTCAAACCTTCTTCTGTTTAAGTAACAATTCTTTGACTTGTATTCTGTCAGTTGTATCTGTATGATCAGATTAATGCCGAAAACCAAGGCAAAAAAATCTGCGAATGTCAACCACCGCTGATTCAAAACTAGCAAGCCTGTAAAAAGGTCTTTCCCGGAGTCCACGGTTGGTTAACCCAACGAGACTACCCTCTTTGTTTAAAGCCTCGGCTCCGAAGAGCTTTAAACAAAGCACCAAAATAATGGATGAACAATAGCTAAAAGCTTCAAAAAAAGTTGCTCGGAGCCAAAAAATAGGGCGGGCTACGCCCGAATTTACGCTTGTGGACAAGAAGGAGCCAACTCCCTTGGTTGAAGCAAGAAGCAGACCCTCTAAAGTTTTCTTTTCTTTAGTTGAATGACTAGTCTTGAAAAAGTTTAGTCAAGTTTTGTATAGCAGCAGGACAACATTTAAAAAATGAGCCTTAAATCCTTACAGTTAAATCTTTTAAATCTCCGCCCTTGGCTGACTGTGGTAGCAGTTATCTGGTTGCTGGGGTCATTGGGCTTGGGCTGGTTGGTTAATTCGCTGCTAATTATTTTTGGGCTGCTATTCTTGGCACCGGTTTTAGCTTTCTTTGGATTTCGCTGGTGGCTGCAACGCAACTTGGTTAATGACCAATGTCCCGTCTGTGCGTATGAATTTAGCGGGTTAAATAATACTCCGTTGCAGTGTCCTAACTGTGGAGAGCAATTATTGGTGCAACAAGGTCATTTTCGGCGTTTCACCCCAGAAGGGACAATTGATGTTACCGCAGTGGAAGTGCCAGCCCAGTCATTGGAAGATTAGTCAATGGTCAAGAGTCATGCATCGGCTTGCTGTGGAATGAATGACCCCTTCTCTATGCACGCCAGTCGAGGAAAGGGGAGCCAAGTAAAGTGGACGGGTTCCACAGGCTAAAGCAAGTGGCGTGGAAACCACGGCAGATGCTTCAATTCGGCAGAGCCTTTCTGCGCGCTGGCTGACTATTGGCTACTTCTATGTTGCGAAAATGAGAGGCTATAGTTATACTGTCGTTGGGATAGCTCACCGACATATATTGAGTAATTCCCTTTTTGCCAGTAACCAGAAATTTCTGGCTTGCCTCCAGAGTCACTATCCGCTAAAACACAAAAGCGCCCCCCAGGACCGTCAATCAGCAGTGTGGGCTTTCCAGCGCTTTCAACTGTTAATCGCAAGTAAGGTAGTGGATCTGTAATCTGGATAACTTGATTAGGTCTAGCGGCAATGTTACCGCAATTACTTTTGTTTTCTCCCCCTGACTTGCCATTGACAATCAGTGGTTCTGGTTGGGAATTGGGTTTGATTATTACAAGTGGTGCGATCGCCAAACTAACATTGGTGAAACCCAAACTGATTGCTAATGTTGCGGGAACAACCGTAAGTAGCCTAAGCGTCTTCATCTGCTAATGCCCCCGATTTATATAGCGATATTGATATACATAGCTTGAGTTGGTAGACGCTGGCAATTGATTTTTGTTTCTAAGTGTGGCGTATAATTTTTTTTTCTTGGCTAAATAAATCACTACATGACTAAAGATTCAAGAAGATAAATGTTATTGGTGAGAAGTCTCTCGCGCCGACTTTTGGCGATGAGAATTTCCTGGGCGATCGCTTGAAAACCAACAACAAAAAAACATGATTTTTTCCCAGAATAGAAAGGGATTTTATACACAGACGATGAAAATCACTTGGGATTTTCCGCTTTCTGTGATTAAACAACTATCCTAGCTAAGGTAAAAAAATTAATGAATCCTGAAAGAGAAGATGATTTGCAGCATCGGCTTCAACAGCTAGAAGAAGAAATGAATTCCTCGTCTCCAAAAGTAGTGGTTAACCAGCCACAAACACAAAAACAGACATCTCAATTCAATTTTCTTGCCTGGAAGCCGCACTTAGAGAGATTTAAAATCTGGTTCAAAAGCCTTTCGGTAACGGGAAAACTTGTTGTAGGTAGCGTAAGCGTTTTATTGGGTTTGGCGATGCTGCAAGCGGTTTTCAAACTAGTTGTCTCTGCTGTCAGTCTGGCAGTGTTTGCCCTGTTAGTGTATCTTGGATACAAATTTTTTGTGTCGGGCAGCTTTCAACGCAAGCAATAGTATTGTTGTCATCCACGATCAATCAATAGTGGTGTGGAAATAAACTTAAAGGAAATTATGTAATGGCGATTCCAAGTGTGAGGAGAAGTAATCATCAAACCAGCCGCTCAAAAGAACCAGAAAAATCGAATTTTCTACCCCTGGGAACTAGGCGTATTGCCGCTTGGGTAGCCGAAATTACATTAGTAGTTACCAGTGCGTTGATTCCCTTTGGTATGGGTGTATACGCGAATTCTCGAAGCGATCTAGACCGAGTACCACT
This sequence comes from Nostocales cyanobacterium PMM_0081, assembly GCA_949127805.1. GTDB lineage: Bacteria > Cyanobacteriota > Cyanobacteriia > Cyanobacteriales > Nostocaceae > Hassallia. The sequence continues at coordinate 1,958 of CASBQC010000341.1, read as the reverse complement.
CAACCCGGTGCTTGTAGTCACCGAAAGAGCGATCGCTCAACCTTTGGCTCTACCTATAAGTTACGGTACACGAAATGTAGCATGGCCCACTAATTTTTTGTGGACAGTAGCTTTGTTAGCTCCCCTGACAGTTTCTGGCTGGCAATTATACTTACTGGCTAAAACTGGTAGCACCATTCCCAAACGTTGGTTTGGCGTGCGGGTTGTGAACCACAAAGGCGCACCTCCCGGTTTTGCGGCAGTTTTGGTGCGAGAAGGAATTGGTCGTTGGACTGTGCCGATGTCCATCGCTTATCTGGTATGGAGATACAGCTTATTATTTCCTAATTTAGGTGTTTTTACGGTGCTAACTGCTTTGCTCTGGTTGGCAGAAGGGATGGGTTTACCCTCAAAACAAAAGCCTAGAAGGGCACTACACGATTGCTTGGCGGGTACTTACACCATAGATGCTAATCGCCCCTTTACACCGGAGGTGTTATATGAGGATAGCCAAAGTCAGTCTAGCTTGACTATGGACGAAGGTGCGATCGCCTTAGAATATGTAGATCAGCCCAACCTCTGGGGACGGATACAGCAAAACCCCAGTCTGCCTTTGTTAGGGGTAGCACTTCTGAGCATGGTTGCCGTGTTAGGAACTTTAGTAGGCACTCAAGTTTACATCCAAACTCAGGAAACGAAACGCGAAGCCGATCAAGGTAAAAGACAACAGTTTCTCGCACTGGAAAAACAGTTCACTCCCAACTCCACCGCTACCGATGAACAACGTCGGAGTGCAATTTTGGCAATGGGTACTTTGAATAACCCCCAGGCGATGGAATTTTTGGTGAGTCTGTTGGCTAAAGAAACCAATCCCATTTTACTTGATACGATTCAACAAGCGTTGGTAAATATGGGTCCGGAAGCCATCCCCGATTTAAAACGCATGAATCAGTTTCTCGCTGGTGAAATGAATGCTAGCAGCAATTCATCCCAAGATGGGGAAATGCGACAAACAAAGTTACATATCAACCAGCGAGCGATTAACAAGATTTTAGCTGTCAACAGCAGTCGAATCGACAGCCTCGATCTTAGTCGCACGCAATTGGGACAAAGCGGTACTGGGAATAGTTCCAATTTCAACTTGGTACTAAACAATGTTGATTTATCGGGAATTAATTTCAAATTCGCAAATCTGAATTCTGCGAGTTTTAAAAGTAGTCGTTTCCGGGGTGCAGGTGAAGATGGACGCTGGGATACATACGACGATTCAATTGCTGACTTGAGTGGTGCTCAAATCAAACAAGCCAATCTCACCGATGCTAACCTCAGCCGCGTTTTGATGATTGGTACCGATTTGAGACGTGCTACCCTCAACAGAGCCAATTTATCCAACGCTCGTTTGGTTGGTGCTAAACTTGGCAGTGCTCAGTTAGTGGGAGCCGATTTGCGGGGTGCAGTTTTGGAAAATGCTAGCTTGACTGGGGCAGATTTAGGCGAAGCGAAATTGAACGAAGCCAATTTGTATGCTGCTAGTCTAAGTCGTGTGATTGCGATCGGCACGCAATTATCTTTTGCTAACTTAACTAAAACTAATTGGCAAGGATCGGATTTATCGGGAGCTTATTTAGATCGCGCCAATCTGAGCGATGCTAACTTAAGTGCTACTCGCCTCACTGGTGCTATATTGCGATCGGCTCAGATGCAAAGAGTTAATTTGCGAAATGCCGACTTGAGCCTTGCAGATTTACGGGGAGCAAATCTGGTTGGTGCTGATTTTCAGGGGACAATTCTTGCTCCTAGCAAACAAGATCCAGCAGATCAATTTGTGCAAACGCGAGCAATGGGGGCACAATCTGCTGTGGTACAAGGAGTTGATTTTACTCAAGTCAAAAATTTAGATCCCAAGCAACTGGCTTACATTTGTACTCAAGGTGGCATTCATCCTCGTTGCCCTTAGGGGGAGAGGGGGAGATGGGGGG
>CASBQC010000340.1 GCA_949127805.1 Nostocales cyanobacterium PMM_0081 | reverse complement strand
GTTATAAAACAAGCAAAAATATCCGAAAATATGAGATAAATGCCTTTTTTATCAGCTTAAATAGATTTATCGTCTATTCTCTTTTGTAAAATGCTATTTTAAGTACCATACCAACTTAAAAGTTGCATAAATCTTTTTTGTCATACTGAATGCAACGCAGTAGGGCGAAGTATCCACAACACAAGGGTAAAGGGGAGACAGTGCGTTGGGTATTTTCCACAGCGATCGCTTATATTCCTCCCTCTGCCTCCACGGCGATCGCTTTGTGGGGATGGTTTCCCCACAAACGGAAGAAGTGAAAGTTGTAGCATCTGCCATGAAAGAAGAGAAATTTTTATTTCTCGTGCACCCCTACTACTCGGAAGCATCTGCTACCTATTCATCGCAACTAGAAAATGAAATGGTATGAGGGCAACTGCCGCTGAATTATCCCACCAGAAAAATGTCAATTCACCGAACCTCTGACGAAACCAATAAGCAGCAGAACAATCCGAGAACAGTGTTGCGGGGTGTTAAGTTGCAAGCTAGTTACTCAAAACTAGCTTTAAGCCAGAAAATTATCATGCCCTTTCTTCTGGTATTTTTTAGCATCATGGTGATATCGACACTCAGTTTTGCTTACTGGTTTAGCAGCAGCATGGAAAAGCAAATGAGTAATCAAGTTGAAGGACTTACCTCAGTTGTTTTGCACTCCTTTGAGCAAAAAGAACGACAATTAGAAGCGCAAGCGCAACTGATGGCAGATCGAGATGATGTGCAAGAAGCAATAACGGCAGGGGACACTTTAAAAATATTGAAAATTCTTGTGTCACAAAAAACCGCTTTGGAATTAGACTTGCTCAAGGTAGTCAACCAAAATGGTGGAGTATTGCTAGATTTGGGACAACCAGAGTTAGGTGAATCAAAGCTTTTGGATAAAACAAGTATTTCTCAAGCCCTTGAGGGTATGAATCTCTCTGATGTGGTAAAACTTCAGCAAAAAAATGGACAAGTGCAACCAGTTTTGCTGGGGTTAGCACCTGTTAAATTGAATGAAAAAGCAATCGGTGCAATTGAAATTGGGATTGTCATTAAAGATGATTTGCTCCAACATCTAAGTAGTGGAAGAGGTGAACATCTCGTTGCTTTCAACTCAGACAAAACAGTAATTGTTTCCACATTAGCAATAGCCCGCAACGCTAATTGGCAAATGCCGCAAACAGGTAAACAGCCAAAACGTGTATTAATCAAAGGTAAACATTATCTCGCTCAAAGTGTCGTATCAACACTTAGCAATAGCTCTTTAACACTCGTTTTGCTGCAATCTATGTTTGCCTTAAATAAAAATGTGCAGTTTTTGTGGCTGAGGTTATGGGGTTTCTTTGTAATTGGAGCTTTGCTGATGATGTTTGTTGGCAAAAGAACAGCGCGAACAATTTCCGATCCGGTTCTGGCTGTCGCTAAAGTTGCTCAACAAGCAACCCAAGAAGGAAATTTTAATTTGCAAGCGCAAGTAAACAGCAAGGATGAAGTGGGGATATTAGCTGCTTCGCTTAATAGTCTTATTCGTCGGGTAGCTTTATACACTGAACAATTAGAGCAAGGGAGGCAAACTTTAGAAAGACGAGTAGAAGAACGAACTCATCAACTTTCGCAAAAAAATCAGGAATTAAATCAAGCTTACGACCAACTTAGCCTAGCTTTAAGTGAACTTCAGCTAACTCAAGCGCAATTGATTCAAACCGAGAAAATGTCTTCTCTAGGTAATATGGTAGCGGGGGTTGCTCATGAAATCAATAATCCGATAAATTTCATCTACGGCAACATTAATTATGCGAAAGAGCATATCACAGAGCTATTGGAATTAATTTCCCTTTACGAGAAAGATTATCCTCAGCCAACAGAGATAATCCAAACCAAAATTGCCGATATGGATCTCAATTATATTATTGAGGATTTGTCGAAAATATTATCTTCAATGCAAGTTGGATCGCAGCGCATCCGGCAAATTGTTTTATCGTTACGCAATTTTTCGCGTCTTGATGAATCGGATATGAAATCTGTTGATATCCATGAAGGAATTAATAGCACGTTGTTGATTCTCAACCATCGTTTAAAAGAGAGTATTGAAGTTTTTAAGTATTATGAAGATTTACCGCTGGTTGAATGTTATCCAGCACAATTAAATCAAGTATTTTTAAATATATTAAATAATGCCAGCGATGCTTTGTTGGAAACGAAGCAACCGCAAAAGCAAATTGCAATTCATACTGCAATTAAAGGCGATCGCGTTTGTGTGGAAATTGAAGATAATGGTCCGGGGATTAAACCGCAATTAAAAGATAAGATATTTGACCCTTTTTTCACGACAAAAGATGTGGGTAAGGGTACTGGGTTAGGTTTGTGGATTTGCTATCAAATTATTCAAAAGCATTATGGTAACATTGAAGTTAGTTCTGTAGTTGGGCAAGGAACAAAGTTTACCATCACTTTGCCCCTTTCTCAGTCTCAGATAATGTTGGGTGCTGAGTGATATCATGTCCGGTTAATTAACAGTAATAAAACACGGCAACCTTTGTAGAACGCTTCGCTATCATTGCCCAAAATTCATCCCGACACTGCCAATCGTACAATTCAGTGTGGGACTTCTTTAGCTGATGTTAAAACCTATGACTCTGGATTGTTGCAAGTGTTTTACGATTTGAAAATATAACCCAAAAACAGGTAAAGATAAGGTGTTAAAGACACTCTTGGTTATTGTCGTTGGTTTCTTACCGTCACTGTTCTCCCTGTGGATGATTCGTAAAAGTCATATGCGGAGAGAAACGCAAATGAGACAAGCTGCCATGAATCCCAGAACGGGGGTACAACAAAATTATCGACTTAATTTAAGCGATCGCTATTATCTCGAAGGAGTCGGCTACCTCATCGGTGACATCAGCTGCCGATATAATGCTAAATCTAGCTATGTACGCTGTGCTGTCAATCCGTCAGGACCTTGTGAAGGTTGCCGTTATTATGAACCAAGAGAATTCACCACCGATAACCAAAAGAAGGTTTAATAGGGAATGTCAAGAGTCAATAGACTTTAGACTTTAGACTTTACCCTGAAGGGAGTTATTACAGCGCACTCAGCAACAATACTCATGTCTGCAATCTGGACTCAGGAACAAATTCTAGCACTAGCACCGGATACCAGTTCCGCACTTAATGCTCAAGCTTTAGCGGTGCGTTCTAAATGGTTATCGTTGGGTTACAATGAGCAAGTTATTTGGGGTGAGTGCCAAGGTAGCGGTAGCAATCCTTACTGTACACAGATTGATATTACAGAAATTGCTTTTAATTGTACCTGTCCTAGTCGCAAAGAACCGTGTAAACACGCAATCGGTTTGTTTTTGCTTTTTGCCGATCAAAAAGATGCTTTTACGGAAAAACCTTTGCCACAAAAGACAAGCCTTGATATACCCAAACATAAATCAGACAATAAAACTGAATCCACAAAGAAAGTAGTTGATACAGTTGCCCAAGCAAAGCGTGCTCAGTTGCGATACAACAAAGTAACTGCGGGAATGCAGGATTTAGAACTTTGGTTGCGGGATTTGGTACGTCAGGGATTAGCTATAGCCCAAGGACAACCTTACAGCTTTTGGGATAACGCAGCAGCGCGGCTTGTAGATGCTCAAGCACCAGGGGTTGCTCGTTTGCTGCGGGAAATGGCAAGTGTACCACATTCGGGTATAGGATGGGAAGAAAGGCTGTTGACACAGTTGGGACGTGTTTATTTGTTGATTTCCGGCTTTAAACGTTTGCAAACTTTCCCAGCCGAAATGCAAGCAGACATCCGCACCCAAATAGGTTGGACGCAGAATCAAGAAGAATTATTAACGTCTTCAGGTGTGCGCGATCGCTGGTTAATTTTAGGTCAACGTGTCACTGAAGAAGATAAACTGCGATCGCAGTTTAATTGGTTATGGGGCGAACAAAGTCAACAAGCAGCATTAATTCTTAACTTTGCTTATGGCAGTCAACCATTAGATACTAGCTTGACCCCAGGAAGCAGTATAGATGCAGAGTTAGTATTTTTCGAGAGTGCTTATCCGTTGCGATCGCTAGTTAAAATCCTTCATGATCCAGCAGATCCGGTGGACAAAATGCCCGGATATAGTAGCATTCGAGACATGATGCCAGCTTACGCCAAAGCTTTGGCACGCAATCCTTGGATCGAGGAGTTCCCTGTGGCGTTACAAGCTGTAATTCCTGTGTTTAATGATGATGGTTGCTGTCGTGGTGTGCGTGATGCCGATGGATATATGCTTGAAATAGTTGCCTTAAATTCTCAACAAAGATGGCAACTATTGGCACTCAGTGGCGGACATGCGGTTGGAATATTTGGGGAATGGAATGGCGATCGCTTTCTACCCTTAAGCGTATATGCGAATGGTATATTTGTTTCACTTTAAAAATTATGAAGCACTTATGGCAAGAAATAGTAAAAACAGCATTAATCGGTACTGAACGACAAGCATTAAAAGCGATCCCACCTGATAATCAGTTGGGTGAAATTTTGAGTTGTTTGGATAGCAGCGATAAGGAAGGAAGTTTACTGAGTGCAGCTGGTGCTTTTGCTCTTTATCAACGCGCTGGTAAAATATCTTTCGATAAGCAAGCATTGCCAAACAGAAGTGAAGAAGAAGAATTACTTGATTGCAGTCTTCTTTCTCGGCAACATCTAGCTTTGATATTGAGTGGGAATGCCAAAGTTCTGCCAGAATGGTTAACAGTGTTAGCTGCCGCTAGAAAAAGAGTTCCTTCAGAATACTTGCCTCAACTGCTGACGTTAGGTCAAAAACAAAGTCATTTACGAACCTTTATTTTGCCAGTTTTGGGTAAACGGGGACTTTGGCTCGCAAAGCACAACCCCGACTGGAATTATGTCAACAGTGAAATTACTGATAAAGCTTGGCAGACTGGTAGTAAAGAGGCAAGGCGATCGCTACTGCAAAGACTCCGCAAACAAGATGCACATATTGCACGAGAAAAACTGCAAAAAACTTGGAAAAAGGAAAGTGGGGAAGAGAGAGCGAGTTTATTAGCAGCTTTAGAAATCAATTTGAGCATGAACGATGAGCCGTTTTTAGAAGCTGCATTAGATGACAAACGCAAGCAGGTGCGAGATGTTGCCTCTTTGTTGCTGTCAAAACTGCCAGAATCGAGATTGTGTCAGCGGATGATAGAGCGAGTTCACCCCTTGATTATATTTAACCACAACTCTGTGCAAGTGACTTTGCCTTCAACGTGCGATGGGTCAGCCGCCGCCAAGGGCGATCGCCAAATGATTCGCGATGGAATCGATCAATCTCGCTACAGTTCCGCATTGGGGGAGAAAGCTAGTTTATTGTTGCAAATGCTTTGTTGTGTACCAGTTAGCTTTTGGTGTAATAATTGGGGCAAAACGCCTCAGCAATTATTGCAAGTTGTGGATGGTAGTGAGTGGGAAAAGATGCTTTTGGAAGCTTGGGCTACAGTAGCTTTGAAAAGTCAAGATTCAAGGTGGGCAGAAGCTTTACTACCAGATGCAAGTAAGTTTTATCACACGTTTTTGGGCAACGGTGAGGAATTAGTTGTTGGGTTGTTGAAGGTTTTAGGAGAGGATAAAGCGGATGCTTTGATTTTGCAGATATTGTTACAGAATCAGGGCAAATTGCTTTCGGTGAATCATCCGGCGTATATGTTGTTGAAGCATTATCAAACGCCTTGGAGTGAAAAAGTTAGTCAGCTTGTGTTATTAAGTATACGACAATACGTTGAAGTTGATAAGCAGTGGCAGTGGGGAATGCGATCGCTCTTTCAAAGTTTCGCTCTTTATATGGAACCTTCTGTTGTGGAAGCTGCTGGGGAATTGTCGGGTGTTGTGGAGGAGGGTTCGTTTTGGCAAGATTTTGTGAATGAGTTTTTAGCAATGTTGTTGTTTAGGTTTGAAATGATACAGGAGTTAAGAGGTGAGTGAAAGGAAGAGAACGAACCGCAGAGGCACAGAGGGCACAGAGAAGGAAATGGAGGTAAGGAAAGAGACGAGTTTTTTAAGGGAACATGCGGAGGAGGAGTTTGCTGTTGAGTTGGAGGAGTTGGCTAAGGTTGATGGGAAGCAACGTCCACCGAATTGGAGGTTGTCGCCTTGGGGGGTGGTAACGTATATTTTGGGGGGGAGGTTGGATAATGGGTTTGAGGTGTCGCCTAAGTATATCGGGGATAGGCGGATAATTGAGGTTGCTACGGCTACTTTGACGACGGATAGAGCTTTGTTGTTGCTTGGTGTACCGGGAACGGCGAAATCTTGGGTTTCTGAACATTTGGCGGCGGCGATTTCTGGAGATTCGACGCTGTTAATTCAAGGTACGGCAGGGACGAGTGAGGAAGCGATTCGCTATGGTTGGAATTATGCGAAGTTGTTGGCTGATGGTCCTTCGATGGCGGCTTTGGTTCAAAGTCCGTTGATGCGGGCGATGGAAGATGGCAAAATTGCCCGTGTGGAGGAGTTGACGCGCATGACCGCAGATGTGCAAGATACATTAATTACTGTGCTTTCTGAGAAAACATTGCCTGTGCCGGAACTCAATTCTCAGGTGCAGGCACGGAAGGGTTTTAGTGTGATTGCGACTGCAAATGACCGCGATAAGGGCGTAAATGAGCTTTCTAGCGCTTTGAAACGCCGTTTTAACACGGTAGTTTTGCCTTTACCAAAAACTGTAGATGAAGAAGTGGAAATTGTGCAGCGACGGGTCGAAAGTCTGGGAAAAGCTTTAGAATTGCCAGCCGAACTCCCAGCGCTAGAAGAAATTCGCCGTATTGTCACTATATTTAGGGAATTGCGTAGCGGTGTTACTGAAGATGGTAAAACCAAGATTAAATCGCCTAGTAGCACTTTGAGTACAGCGGAAGTTATTTCTGTTGTGAATAATGGTATGGCACTATCGGCGCATTTTGGCGATGGAAATTTACAAGCAGCAGATGTTGCTTCTGGGCTGATTGGGGCGGTGATTAAAGACCCCGTGCAGGATAAAGTAATTTGGCGCGAATATTTGGAAACGGTGGTGAAAGAAAGGGATGGCTGGAAGGATTTATATCGCGCTTGTCGGGAGGTATCTTAGTACAACAAGAGCATAAATTAATGACGAAAATTTATCACAAAAACTCTGCGTCACTCTGCGCTTACCTCCGCGCTCCTTTGCGTTAAAAAAACGCTACGAACTTATGCAAAGCTATACTTACAGGACTTACGCAAAAATAATTGAAAAGCTTATAATTCCGTAGCGATGTAATGATGCGCTTAATAATTAGGAGTTACGTGTTAAAGAATTTTCTGAAAAAATTAGGGTATAAAAATGAAAGTTAAAGGAATCAAACGCGGTCAAACAATAGAACTATTAGAGCAAATTAATAGTATACCTGATGGAGCAAAAATTATAGTTGACTTGGAAGTTGTTGTTATTAATGAAACCAAGCAAAGTCTTACCGATGAAGAGAGACTAATAAAACTAAATCAATTATTCGGTGCTTGGAAAGAACAGCCAGAGTTGATAGAAATATTTGCGGAAATTGACGGAAAGCGTCATGGATATCGAGGCAGAATGATAGATACAATTAATAATCAAGATAACAGTTAATGTATCTGCTTGATACTAATATTTGCATTGCGCTGCTTAATCAAAACCCTAAAGCTGTTGCCAGATTTAATCTCAGATTTAGCCGGAGATACATCTGGAAAGATTAATAACATGACCATTCACATATTCGGTATCCGCCATCACGGTCCCGGTTCAGCACGCAGTTTGCGTCAAGCCCTAGAAACCCTCCTACCAGATACAATCCTCGTAGAAGGACCACCCGACGCCGAATCAGTACTGCATCTGGTCGGTTCACCCGCAATGCAGCCACCAGTAGCCTTATTAATTTACATCCCAGATAAACCCCAAGAGTGCGTTTATTATCCCTTCGCCATCTTCTCACCAGAATGGCAAGCACTGCATTACGGCTTAACTAATAACATCCCCGTGCGCTTTATGGACTTACCCTTAGGGCATCGGATGGTAGGGGACAAGGGGGAATTT
>CASBQC010000339.1 GCA_949127805.1 Nostocales cyanobacterium PMM_0081 | reverse complement strand
GCTCTGTTTTATGAAGCAATCATCAAATTTTCAAATATCGTTATCTGTGCTACGTCATTTTAGTATATAATCAATTAAATTAAATTTAATGATTGCCTAAATTGTATTTATTCCTTCTCTAAGATTTGACCAGTAAAACTTTAAGTTAACTTCACAAAAAATTCAAATTCAATCAACAATTTGTCTCCGGAAAATGAAGCTTTTTTCGGAAAAGAAGAATGTTGGGGAACTTGAATACTTACGTATAGTCAAGATGAAATGTTAATAGAGCACTTTATTCATGGTGGTATCAGCTAAGTATGCTTAATACAGGTATGTTAAAATTCTTCACCCAGTCAGTAGCAGGTGTGGCGTTGTTAATGGCTCTTAGTGTCGCTTTGCCCGATGCTAGCCAAGCCCAAAGACAACCCAGAGCAGCTACCACACAACTTAACAGAAATTACACTTTGGGAGGAGGCGATCGCATCCGGGTTAACGTGTTTGAAGTGCCAGAATATACGGGTGAGTACCAAATACCTCCTGGAGGCGCGATCAACCTACCTTTGATTGGCAGCGTCCCCGTTGAAGGACTAACAACCGAACAAGCATCTGACGACATTGCCAAAAGATATGCTCGCTATCTCAAACGTCCCCTAATTTCAGTCAATCTTTTATCACCTCGTCCAATCAACGTCATCGTCGCCGGAGAAGTGTCACGTCCGGGTGCTTACTCTCTCAGCTTGCAAGGAGGCGCAGGTAACGATCCTGGGGTGCAATATCCAACCGTATTAGCCGCAATTACAATAGCACAGGGGGTACTCAGTAATGCGGATATAACTCAAGTGCAATTACGGCGCAAGCCAGGACGCACCGGTGGAGAGCAAGTAGTTTCAATTAATTTGAAAGAACTCATCCGAACAGGCAGGTTATCACAAGATATTACCTTGCGGGATGGAGATACAATTGTTGTACCAACAGCAGCCAGACTCGACTTGGCAGAAGCACGCAACTTATCTGCCGCTAACTTTGCCGCTGATCCCACCAAACCCCGCACGGTAGCAGTAGTTGGTGAAGTAAATCGTCCGGGATCGTATCTTGTCACTCAAGGTGCCGCAGAAGGAGGAGGAAACGCAGGTGTTGGTGCAGCACCGAGTATCAGCGGTCAACCTACCGTAACGCGAGCGCTTCAGTTAGCTGGGGGAATTACACCACAAGCTGACATTCGCAATATCAAGATCCGCAGACAGACAAGAGCCGGCGGAGAACAAATTATCGGTATTAATCTTTGGCAACTATTGCAAAGCGGTGATGTCAATCAAGACACAATTTTGCAAGACGGAGATACGATTTTCTTCCCAACGGCAACAGAGATTAATTCAGCAGATGCTACTGTTTTAGCTAATACTACTTTGTCTGCGGCTACTATTCAAGTTGGTGTAGTCGGCGAAGTTAAGAAACCAGGACCCGTAGATATTAAACCTAATAGCTCCTTAAATCAAGCGTTACTTGCTGCTGGTGGATTCAATGATGCTAGAGCTAGCAGTTCTGCTGTAGATTTGATTCGCCTCAATCCTGATGGTTCTGTCAGTAAACGTAAAGTTAAAATCAATTTAGCCGCTGGCATTAATCCGCAAACTAATCCGATACTCCGCAATAATGATGTTGTGGTAGTCTACCGTTCTGGTGTAGCCAAGGCTGGTGATACTATCGGGACTGTAATTAATCCTCTCGCTGGTGCCATAGGTATTTTCAGGTCTTTATTTGGGTTCTAGACAAACTATATATTGGGGGCGTTTGTCAAGCTTTTTCGTCCCCAAATAAGCGATCGCGCTACGTGCTTTGTGTACAAGCGATCGCGTAACCCATCGTCTTAAATTCAAACTAAAACGGAACGCATTTTTTGAACAAAACTCGATGCCTCATGCCCAATCTATCAATTAATCAACACAAACTTATCAATGTGAGCATTTTGTTGATTGCTGCCGCGTGAGAACACAGCATTTAGCAAAAGCCGCCAAGCTATAGGAGAAAGTACAGATAAATCAAGAAGAAGCAAAACGCTGTTAATGTTTCTTTGCTTGAGTGCAACTATTGCCCAATGTAGCTTCAAATAATTCTTAATATCCGCAACGGCAGGGATATTAGAGCGATGTTTTTCATTCACAAAGGCGTAAATTTTCTCTTTCATCAAAATATTTGTATCGAGTCGCTTTTGCAGAGAAAATTTTTGATTATAAGCACCGGACCAGATGGTACGGTAAGCTAGGCACTGATTAAGGAAAATGGCATCGCCAAACTGAGCAATGCGAATCCAGCAATCAATGTCATCGCAGTTAGCATCAAGTTTTGAGTCCCAAGCACCAACTTTCAGGAAAACGTCACGACGACAAGCTACTTGTACGGGGGTGCCAAAGGGCAAAAGCTCTAAAAGCATACCGTAATGAATATCAGCTTGGGGAATATAAAAAGCTAATCCAGGACCTAGATGGGGGGTGCGACTAAGATGCTCCCCATTTTTATCGACTTGAGCAGCTATACAAGAGCAGATGACAGCTTGAGAATTGTTTTCTGAGGATACACGATTTGAGACTTGGGCGTGTTTGGCGATCGCTTTCGTCATCTCTTCCAAACAATTTTGTCCTAAGTAGTCGTCATCATCCAAAAACTTAATCCAGTCACCACTAGCTTTGGCAACTCCTGCATTTACCGATGCTGCATGACCAATGTTTTCTTCGTTACGATGATAAATAACTTGATTTCCCAAGCTTTTGACATAAGCTTCGGTGTCATCAGATGAACAGTCATCAGCAACAACCACTTCACACTCAATCGTCTGATTAAGAGCAGAGTCTATCGCTCGTCGCAACAAGTCTAAACGATTATAGGTGGTGATGACGACACTAAATTTCATAAATCTCACACCTGTGGCATAGCCGTTTGAAATATACCAACTCTATTCTGTGGTAGTTGTACCCGAAAAATCATTAATTGGAAATAAGTAGACTGTTCGGCGGTTCTGGAATTATTATGGATGATTGGGAGTTTTTTAAATAGACTATGAACGCGCAAGAAATAATCCGCTCGATTGAAGCGGAACAACTAAAATCAGATTTGCCCGACATTTACGTGGGCGACACAGTTAAAGTCGGTGTCAAAATCAAAGAAGGCGAGAAATTCCGCGTGCAACCATACGAAGGCGTAGTGATTGCCAGACGCAATGGCGGAATTAATGAAACCATTACAGTACGTAAGGTGTTTCAAGGCGTTGGCGTTGAAAGAGTGTTTCTTTTGCATTCTCCCCGCATTGACAGCATCAAAATTATGCGTCGTGGTAAGGTCAGACGTGCTAAATTGTATTATCTACGCGATCGCGTAGGTAAAGCTACCCGAATCAAACAACGGTTTGACCGTCCTTTGTAATTCGCTCCTCAATTATGGGAGAAATTTCCACTTTCAAGCGGCTCTTGCCGCTGCCAAAGTTTTCTTTTACTAAATTCGAGTTGATTTAAAAGTCAAATTGCGTTAAACTAGATCAAGTTCAGCGCAATGACTGAATTTTACACAGCTTGTGCGCTCTTAGTTCAGTTGGTAGAACGCAGGTCTCCAAAACCTGATGTCGGGGGTTCAAGTCCTCCAGGGCGCGCTCTTAGAACAACAAAATTGCCCGAAATAAGTACACAACTGCTAATTGTTCAGCAAGTACGGAAAATTTCGGGTATAATTATATTTGCAGCTTTTTGACTTTCAGAAACTGAAAAGTAATAGACAATAGCTGTAAAAGAAAGCTGTAAGAAGAATCGCGGAGAAAAACGACTGTGGCAAAGAAAAACGAAGCAGAAATGCCAGAAACCACTAATGGGTTGAGCATATCCAACTTCTATCAAGGACTAAGAGAAGAACTCGATAAAGTGGTTTGGCCCAGTCGCCAGCAGCTGGTGAGCGAATCAGCAGCAGTGTTGCTCATGGTAACACTCTCCGCATCTTTGATATATTTAGTCGATGGATTATTTACTTGGGCAGCAAAACAGGTGTTCTGATGGTTGGTACAACAGACGAACCACGCAACTTAGAAGAAGCAGAAACAGCGCTGGATGCTTTGCAAGAAGCACGCTGGTATGCAGTACAAGTAGCTAGTGGCTGTGAAAAGCGTGTAAAAACAAACTTAGAGCAGCGCATTCAAACATTTGATGTCGCTGATAAAATTGTCAATGTGGAAATTCCTCACACGCCGGCGGTGAAAATCCGTAAAGATGGCAGTCGGCAAAACACAGAAGAAAAGGTGTTTCCTGGTTACGTGCTAGTCCGGATGCTTATGGACGATGACGTATGGCAGGTAGTGCGAAATACATCCCATGTAATAAACTTCGTGGGAGCCGAACAAAAACGCGGCACCGGCAAAGGTCGCGGTCACGTCAAACCAATGCCCCTGAGTGCCTCAGAAGTAGAACGGATTTTCAAACAGACTGCCGAACAAGAGCCAGTTGTCAAAATTGACATGGCGAGTGGTGATAAGATAATCGTGCTGACTGGTCCATTTAAGGACTTTGAAGGCGAGGTGATTGAAGTCAGTCCAGAGCGGAGTAAGCTTAAAGCTTTGCTTTCGATTTTTGGACGAGATACACCAGTAGAATTGGAATTTAATCAGGTTGAGAAACAGAGCTAAATAGAAAATGGCGAAAAAAGTAGTAGCGATTATTAAACTGGCTTTGAACGCTGGGAAAGCCAACCCAGCACCGCCAGTCGGACCTGCCCTAGGTCAACATGGTGTGAACATCATGATGTTCTGCAAAGAGTACAACGCCAAAACAGCCGACCAAGCTGGGATGGTAATACCAGTAGAAATTTCGGTTTTTGAAGATCGGAGTTTTACTTTCGTACTCAAAACGCCACCAGCATCAGTGTTGATTCGCAAAGCAGCGAAAATTGAAAGAGGCTCAAACGAACCCAACAAAAAGAAAGTTGGGTCAATTACCAAAGCGCAATTGCAAGAAATAGCCCAAACCAAACTACCCGATCTCAACGCCAATGACATAGAAGCGGCAATGAAGATTGTGGAAGGTACTGCGAAGAATATGGGCGTAGCGATCGCGGATTAGTCAAGAGTCAAAAGTCAAGAGTCAAGAGTCAAAAGGCGAAAGACTTAGCGCTTATAACTAAATTTATCGGGGGAGAGAACAAACCTCGCTAATTACCCCAGGAGTAAAGAAAAATGACGAAAAAAGTATCACGCCGATTGCAGGCGCTGCTAGAAAAAGTAGAAGATACGGATTATGCACCGATTGATGCTTTATCTTTGCTAAAAGAAACAGCAACAGCAAAGTTTGCTGAATCAGCAGAAGCGCATATCCGGTTAGGAATTGACCCAAAGTATACAGACCAACAGTTGCGAACCACTGTAGCATTGCCCAAAGGCACAGGGCAAATCGTCCGAGTGGCAGTAATTGCGAGAGGGGAAAAAGTAAACGAAGCAAGCAACGCCGGTGCTGATATCGTCGGTTCGGAAGAACTGATTGAGCAGATTCAGAAAGGCATGATGGACTTTGACAAGCTGATTGCCACACCTGATGTGATGCCACAAGTAGCGAGGCTGGGTAAATTGCTTGGTCCGCGTGGTTTGATGCCATCACCCAAAGGGGGAACGGTGACATTTGATGTCGCAAGTGCGATCGCAGAATTCAAAGCTGGTAAATTAGAATTTAGAGCTGATCGTACTGGCATAGTCCATGTTATGTTTGGTAAGGCAACCTTCTCGCCCGAAGATTTGTTAGTAAACTTGAAGGCGTTGCAAGAGACGATTGACCGTAACCGTCCTTCAGGAGCCAAAGGTCGTTATTGGCGCACAATGTATGTGTCTGCTACTATGGGACCATCGATTAAAGTCGATGTTAACGCCCTACGCGATTTGAAACTGAGCGAAGCCTGATAATGGCTAGTGGGTAATCGAAGCAATTACCCATTATCAATTGCCAAAATTGAATAGGCAAAACCAAAGACAGCAGGTGTCAATAGCTTAATATCCTGCCGAGGTTTGCACTTTGATTGCTTGAACTTGCACTTATAAAAAGTGTGATGACCGCATGAGAAACATTGCAAAACCCCGGCTGATATAGCTGGGGTTTGTTGTTTTGGGTCGGTCAGGTAAAAAAACGCTTTCTTTAGGGAAAGCCAAAAATTGTTTAAGGAGGTGAAACAAAGATGGGAAGAACGATAGAAGATAAAAAAGCGATCGTTGCTGACCTCAAAGAAACTTTGAGTGAGTCAACTTTAGCACTGGTAATTGAATACCAGGGGCTAACAGTTGCTGAAATGACTGATTTACGGCGGCGGCTGCGTCCGAGTGGCACTGTCTGCAAAGTTACAAAAAATACTTTGATGGGCATCGCCATTGAAGGACAGGAAAAGTGGCAACCGATGTCCGAGTTGCTCAAAGGTTCCTCAGCCTTTTTGCTAGTTAAAGAAGATTTTTCTGGCGCAATTAAGGCTTACCAAGACTTCCAGAAAGCCAGCAAGAAGACAGAACTTCGTGGCGGCGTTATGGATGGTCGCCTGTTAAAAGAACCTGATGTCAAGGTACTCGGAGACTTGCCATCTAAGGAGCAACTCATGGCGCAAATTGCCGGCGCTATCAACGCCTTGGCGACCAAGATTGCTGTGGGTATCAACGAAGTACCCAGTTCCTTGGCGCGTGCAATGCTTGCAGTTGCTGACAAGGATAAAGGCGACAACAAAGAAAGCGACAACAAAGAAGGCGAATCTTAGTAGAGACGTTACGAAAGGAACGTCTGTACGGGAGTTAGGAGAAAAGATATCAACCATCAACTAACAACCAACAACAAACAAATAAATTACAGGAGTTATATCAATGTCTGTTGCAACCGATGAAATTTTGGAAAAATTGAAACTTTTGAGTTTGCTGGAAGCATCTGAATTAGTCAAGCAAATTGAAGAAGCTTTCGGCGTAAGTGCTGCATCCACTGGCGGTATGATGATGATGGCGGGTCCTGGTGCTGCTGCTGCGCCTGCTGAAGAAGTAGTAGAGCAAACCGAGTTTGACGTGGTTCTAGAGTCAGTTCAAGCTGATAAGAAGATTGCCGTGCTGAAGATTGTCCGGGAATTGACCGGTTTGGGTCTCAAAGAAGCCAAAGATTTGGTGGAAGCTGCACCCAAGGCTGTTAAAGAAGGTATTGCCAAGGATGCGGCTGAAGATGCCAAGAAGCGCATCGAAGAAGCTGGTGGTAAGGTGACTGTGAAGTAGTCAAAATTCCATTAGACACAAGAAGTGGAAAAGATGTAGAGACGTAGCACTGCTACGTCTCTATGGGTTTGTAGGTAACGCATAATTAATTTACACATCGGTTGTCTTGTGATAGAGGCGATCGCACAAAACAAATTTTGGATGTTTTAAAATTGGGAGCAAGGCGATCGCTTCTCTTGGCAATCGGTGCTAATCACCGGCTTAGAGTTTTCTCAATGCGGCGGTCAGGGATAAGCCACATGACCGCGACCAAAATGTATAATATACAGGCAAACCACGAGTTTACGAAGGAAAGTGGAATTGCCACGGCATAAATTAACACCGATACTTTGCCTTTAAAGTCTTCACCAAGTGCGGTTGCGAGAGCCGAATCTTTACCGTGGGAAGCAACGAGGACGCGGGCAAGGATGTAATAGGCGATCGCACTACACAGCAGCACAATACCGTATAGGGCAACTGGTAAGGTGGCAAAGTGGTTTTCACCCATCCATCCAGTGACGAAGGGTATGAGTGACAAACAGAACAGCAGATTTAGGTTAGCCCACAAAACACTACCATTAACGTGCCGAACTGCCTGTAACAAATGATGATGGTTGTTCCAGTAGATACCGAGATAGATAAAACTAAGCATGTAACTTAGAAATACTGGGATTAGCGGACGCAGGGCAGCTAAATTGTCTTCATGAGGCACTTTCAATTCCAGCACCATAATGGTGATGATAATAGCGATGACACCATCGCTAAATGCTTCTAACCTTCCTTTCCCCATATGCTAGCGTACACTCCTGTTCTGCTGAATTCAACGTGAGTTCAACGGCGATCGCCCTCTCATTTTCTCACAAAAGACGGCTCGTAAACGCTGGTGTTTGGTGTCATTCCAGCTAATACGGACGGTTAAATATGCAAGAAGCCCTTTAGATCCCCGACTTTTCAAAGAAGTCGGGGATCTGTACTAGCGAACGTTTAGATATGGTTGGCGATCGCATAATTTTAAGTGGTTAATTTGTCAGCGCGATCGCATGGTTTTGAGTGGCCAAATTGTCAGTGCGATCGCAAAGCAATGGTCATCCAGAACCAACAACTCAACTAAGCGACTTGTAACGGTTTTGTTGGTAGTATTCTCGCTTCTGGTAGTGGTTTATTCTCTTCTATCAACATCTCAACAAAAGTCTCAATTACTTCCTGACCATTTTTGGCAGCTTCTTCATAAGTCCTACCATGTGTATGAAACTGTTGCCAGGGGAACTCAGGCAAGTGTACTAAAAAAAGTCCATCTTCTTCCGACCACTGAATTACCATGCTGTAGTGATAGCTCATTCTTCTTTTTCCTGTTTTTCTTCGCTTTCGGTTTGTTCCATTTCTTCGAGTTTTTTTAACACTCGTTGGATGTTTTTTTCTAAATATAACGGAGCATCATCACCATCTTTGCCTGGTATGGTTAGAGGTTCTTCGGGTAATAAGGGATGCTTCCAATATGTATGACTTCCTTTACCTCTTCCTGGTTGAAGGATATAGCCGACTTTTGACACAATAGCTCTCAACTCTCTTACCTTTTTCGGCATTGCCCCTTATTGCTAATTCTAAATATAAATTTTAATACCAATTCTTTGTGAACATGCGCCCAATCTGAGTAATGCTTGTAAGCACATAGCGATCGCATGGTTATTTGGATAGCGAAATTGAGAGCGCGATCGCATGATTGATTGAAGTGCATAAATAGTCAGCGCGATCGCAAATCCTCTGACTCGTCATAAATACAGTGGGCGAAAAATACTGGAAAATAGAGATATTGCAATTGTGCTTTGAACCAACCATGACTGAAGTAAAACCTACTCGTAAGTCCCCAGTGCCAGGTATCGAAATCGTCAAATGCTTATGAATTCCTATAAATTCCAATCTAAACAAATCTTTACAAAAGGCTGGGATGCTTATATGTTAAAGTTTACAAGTCGCAGCGTGAGAAATAAAGCAGTAGTGCCCGCCCAGTGGCGTACCTACCCCAGCCTTCTGCCTCCCAATCCAGGTAGGTATCCCAGGTAGGTATCCAACCACGTACCGCAGGGCTGTATGGGTTATTTTTTATATGCTCCATTAACTCGTCGTATTGCCACTTATACGCCCCACGATACGCTCCACTATACGCCGTATACACCCCTCGTCTCCTGTATGGGTTATTTCTTATCTCCTCCCCTTTCCACCCGACAGCGCTAGCGAAGCGTAAGTAATTTTTACTATCGTTATCATTCCAATCTTTTAGTTTAATACCCAGTCTATTTCCTGTACCCACCCAAATTTTCTTTTGCACACTGAAACCAAAATTACCTTTTGAGTTTTGCACCCAATAATCATCAATTTGTTTAAGGACACGACAGGAAAAATTCTTTATTTGTGGGTAATCGAGGTAACGGTAAGGTTCTTCTTCTGTATTAGCAACATATCTGTTAGCAACATAGAGCATTATCTGGAAAGTTTTTCTGTCAGCTTCTTGCCATTGTTTCCTTTTCAAAAGGTATTCCAATTCAGCAAAAAAGTGCTGTTTGAGAGATTCCCAAACCTCTTGTCTAAAATTTTCTTGATTCTTATTTGTCAGTAATTTAAGTAATCCTCGATGGACTGATTCAATATTTTTAGCAGTGATAATTTGATCCTTTTTAAAGGGGTTAGTTTTGTTAGGATGATTTTTAATAATTTGATATGCTTCTTTATAAGCTTCTATTGCTTTTGTTTTATCCTTCTCATCAAGTAAGTTTCCTTCAGTCTTCTTAGCCAAAACTTTGATTTGCAATTCTTCCTCAGAAGTAATATTATTTTCTTTATCTTGTAAATACTTCAAACTTTCTATGATATTTTTTCGTGCTTCATCTGGCTTTTTAAGTTGCTGATATGCTTGCGACATAGAAGCCAGTAACAGGGCTTGTTTGAGGCTGTGGTCATTAACTCTAAAGGATAAACCAGCCTGTTTTAGAGCCTCATCTGAGTCAGATGTCAAATTTT
>CASBQC010000338.1 GCA_949127805.1 Nostocales cyanobacterium PMM_0081 | reverse complement strand
GTCTATCGGATTTTAGACTCAATCCAAAATCTAAAATCTAAAGTCTATCGGATTTTAGACTCAATCCAAAATCTAAAATCTAAAATCTAAAATTGCCAGTTGGGGAAGTAAAGCCTCAATTGCCTTGCCTCGATGACTAATTGACCGTTTCAAGTCTGGTGTCATCTCGGCAAAGGTTAATTGCAATTCTTGAACGTAAAAAATTGGGTCGTAGCCGAAACCACCATTACCACGGGGTGATTGGAGAATTTCGCCACTACAAACACCTTCAGATTGTAGCGCGATGGCTCCGCCAACGCCAGGGGCGAACGCTCCATCTGGACTTGCGATCGCCACTGCACACACAAATTGCGCTTGTCTATTGATTTGATTATCTAACTCTCTCAACACCCTCGCAATGCGTTCAGAGTCAGTTTTGCCATAACGTGCAGAATACACTCCTGGTGCCCCACCAAGGGCATCAATTTCCAAACCAGAATCATCGGCGATCGCCCAATTTCCTGTCGAATTAGCCACCTGAGAGGCTTTTAAACAAGCGTTTGCAGCAAAGGTATCCCCAGTTTCCTCAACTTCCAATTCTTCAGGTTTTAGAGTCAATTCCCAACCTAAATCAGCCAGGTAAGCTTGCATTTCCCGTAACTTACCTGGATTTGAGGTTGCAACCACAAGTATTGTCATCGTCGTTTTTCTACAAGTGAATGGGTGGTGGTACAGGATTTGATAAGGGAGTTAAAGGACGGGGTTCGTCAGCTCTTGCTACTAACCGCAGGTGAATTACAGTTTGCTGAGAATAGTCGTAATCAAGATCAGGCACATAGATGAATTGCTGCTTACTCTCACCAGATAATCCCGTACCACCAGCGCTACAGGAACGTGTTGTGCCTTCTGACACCAAACCTCTTGGTAAATCAGGTGAACTCCGTGTTTCAACTTGATGTTCTGGAGTAAAGGTAACTTTGACTAAACCGATATTTGCATCCTGTTGGCTGATACCAACTTTGGTAGCCTCAGCACTTCCCAACTTATAAAATGTGAATCGTCCCGTATCATGAACTGGGCGTTCTAGCACAATTGAATCATACTCTTCAAGTCGCCACGTTCCCACATGCTTGCCATCAATTTCGACCTTGGCATCACAACGCATAGCACGCTTATTAGCCAAAACTACGTTGTACTGGGTGTTATGTTCTAGCTGTAGATAACCTCCAGATAGTTCAGTTCCTGGTGAAATACTGAGGCTGAAGTTGTTTAACTCCATAATAATCACTCACTCGATGGATGTTTGCTTTAGGATTCCCTATTAGTAAACTAAACTAACAATTGGTAGTAGTCTGTCAAGAACTAATTGACAGGTTGTAGAGACGCGAAATTTCGCGTCTCTACAGGGTTTTAGATGTATACATAACCCCTCAAAATAAAATTGAGAGACCAGTAGTAGCATAGACAAATATGCCTATGCTACTACATTTTGTTAAACGGAATTTGCCCAATCTTTCGCCCAAGCGAGAGTTTGATGCACTTGTTCGAGTGTTGGTGCTTCGCAGTATAGGCGTAAAACTGGTTCAGTTCCGCTGAAACGAATCATCAACCAACTATTATCAGCTAGACGGAACTTGTAGCCGTCGATTGTTTGACAGTCAATTACTGCAAGTCCGGCAATTTCTGTTAAAGGTTCTTTTTGCAGTTGTTGCAAAAGACGCGATCGCACATCCATACTCGCTAGAGGTAAATCAATGCGATCGTATGCCGAATCAAAATCAGCTTGCTCTTGCAAATAACGGTAATAATCGCCTAAATCCAGCTTTGATTCAACAATTGCTTCTAGTACATACAATGCCGATAGCAGTGCATCGCGTTCGGGAATGTGGCTACCATAACCAATTCCGCCTGATTCTTCACCGCCTAGTAATACTTGCGATACTAACATGCGATCGGCAATGTATTTGTAACCAACTGCTGTTTCAAATACTGATAATTTGTGCAGTGCGGCAACGCGGGGAATTAAGTCAGAACCACTAACAGTTTTGACAATTTCACCTTTAAAATCGCGCCTTAAGGTTAGGTGGTCGATTAATATCGGGATTAATACTTGTGAACTGAGGAAGTTACCTTCACCATCGACACTGGCGATGCGATCGCAATCTCCATCAAATACTAATCCTACCGTCAAACTCCCTTGATTGCTTTCGCGGTGCGTCTTCATCACTTCAAATAGACGCTTCATGTATTTGGGTAACGGTTCCGGGGCACCACCACCAAAAAGCGGATCGCGATCGCTATTTATTTCTTTTACTTGATCCCCCAACAGCATCGCCAATCCACCAGATGCAGCCCCATGCATAACATCGGCGAATACTGTCAGTTTACCTGAGTTTATCGCCTCTCGAATCTTGGCAATATCAACTTTACCTTGTAGCGCTTGACAATAACTGCCCCAAGGGTTGAACATTTCTATTTTCCCTGGATTTGTTGCGGGTGGCACTCCATCAGACAAAAGTGCTTCTATCTGATGCGTTACTTCTGGTGGCACCGATCCCCCAAAAGCCCCCTTGACTTTCAATCCCAAATATTTTCCTGGATTATGACTTGCTGTAATTACCAGCGCACCCAAAGCATTGAGTTGTTTTGCTGCCCAGCTAAAAGCCGGAGTCGGGGCAAAGGTTTCGCTCAATAGTACATCAAATCCGATCTTCGCGACATTATCCGCAACAGCACGGGCAAAGTCTTCTGCCATAAATCGGCGATCGTAACCGACAATAATTGTCCGGCTATTCACCGTGGAATTATACGTGTCAAATAATACTTTTGCTGCAATTGGTGCGACTAAGGCGAGGCGTTCAAAGGTGAATTCATCACCAATCACACCCCGCCAGCCGTCTGTACCAAACTTGATTTCGTTAGCTAGAACTGGCATTGAAATATCCTAACTTTCCAACTGTGGATTCTAGCATTTATACATGCTTTTATGTAAAAAAACAATTAGGTATAACAGTCAGTACTGTTAACCCTAGTAAATTAGGACACAAAGGTTAGGGAATGTGTTCCTAACAATTACAAAATAACCCTATTTTTCAATGAAGCGATCGCCAAACTATAAACTTTATCTAAAAAAATTAACAATCCTTAATAGTCATGACTATTAAGGATGTTTACTGAGAGCATTTTTTGTTTAACACCCTGAGTTGTCTTTAAAAATCATCGAGATACTGACTCAGACGGCTAATAACAGGGTCAACATCTTGAGGAGGAGTTGCAGCAGCAGGATAAGTAGTATAATTAACTACCTGATCTGCTGCTGATGTTGCTTGGGTTTGAGGCTGACTGATTGGTCGTTGATGTACCATAATTGCCAGCTGTGCGACTTGTTGACTAAGTTGCAAAAGCTGGCGTTCCATAAGCTCCAAACGATTAGATTCCTTAGCAAAAAAACGTTCCTCAAGGTCAGCCACTTGACGTTGCAGTTCAGCGATTTGTTGTTCTTCAAATGCTGGCACTGTGGATAAAGTCGGTGGCGTTGTTGGTGATGGTCGGACAGATTCGGGTACACATAAAGATTGCCATAAGGCTTCTTTACAGAGGTCGCTGAAAGTCTTCTCTGGGTCTTTTTCCAAATAGCTTTCTACAAGCGCCAACAAACTCTCGTCAGCAACCCCTGGATTGAACGTGACCGATCTTACTACCTTTTTTGACCATTGGAACATCAGTTTTAAACTCTAGCGGAGCGACTTGATGAAATCTGTGCTTCTCCATAAATATACTGCCCCAAAGCGTTAGCTTGGCGAGAGGGAGCAGCTAGGTGGGCATTAATCTTCGCTTCTTTGAGCAGCCGTTGCATATCTTCCCAGAAGAATTCACCACCACCCCCAGTGAGAATCACATCAGTGACGCGTTCTGGCAGCCATGCTAACACGCGATCGCATATTTGACGAGAAAACTGCTCTGTCAGGTTGGGGAGAAAATCATCGAGATTGGTAGGCTTGCTAGAACCTCTAGGACGATAAAAGCGATCGCCTTTGGGCTTGTTTACCGCTGAAATTAACGCTAGAGACTGACTATCTGCTCCTTCAATCTCTTTGGCGACTATTTCATAAAACTTGCTCATCCCAAAGTCTTCGCTCTTAGAAGCACCGCGAGCGAAGCGGAAGTTATCTACCATTAAACAATCGGTAGTTTGATGCCCAATATCAACGATCGCCACCGAAACTTTCGTAAAATCGGGAACTCCGGGTCCTTTTTTCGGTTGAGCTTCACACCATAAAAGCTGCCATAGCCTTCTGGCATGACCCAAACCTTGCTGACAGTCAAGTTCACAGGTTCTCCCCGGAAGTTCATCACATGGGGACCACCTACCTGGGCTATTAGTTGTGCTTTTTCCTTTTCAAATTGCTCTAAAGAAAGGAAAGGTAGACCCAGAATAACTGATATCTCATCTTTCAGCTTGAAGTAGCCAGCACAAGCCAAAACTTTTATTAGTGCATCTTCAACCTTAGATTGACCTACTCCCAGGTTTGCTCCAAAATCTGCTGCTAATTGACCAACAGCATAGCCATTGCCTTGATACTCCAGCCACAGATCCATTAAGGGGTCAGTAGCGCGGGCTTCAAAAACGCCTCCACGCACCTGTTCCATAGTCATTTGCTTGACGTTAGCGGGCACGAACATGACATTGTTCGGTTCGCGATTGATACAAGTTTTGGTGGAAGTTCTACCTAAATCAACACTGAGAATCGTTTTTCCTGTAACCATACCCATACCAGGCTTGGGAACATTATTAGCAGCATTTAGCGGGGTAGATGCCGACACTCTATTCATGGGGATAGCAGCGGCATTCATTGGAGTAGCGGCGGAAGGTTGGTCTGTCATCAAAGCTCCTAGTCTTTACTTCGCTTTAAAAGTTATCATGCTCATCTTACAAAAATGCGTGCTACCAGAAATGTTTGGTTGCGTTTGGTGTAGCCAGAAACACGCCAATCATGATTTAAGGCGTTGGGCAAATTAGCATTATTTAGGATAGTGTAGGCGAATTTTTGGCACTCTTCACGCTTGCTATTACACAATTACCGCCAGTTTGTTACTTTCTTGTGCTTTTTCCCTTGCGCTTGACTACCCAAAAAATAAATGCCAGAGTAAAACACCCAAGCAAGATTTTAGATACAGGCGCAAGGTACTTGTCCACAAGTTCGTATTGACTACCCAACACGTATCCAGAGTATGTTAGCAAACCTACCCAAGCAGCGCTACCCAAAGTTGTGTAAAATAGGAAAGGCAACAACGGCATATTGCTAATTCCGGCAGGCACAGAAATTAATGTGCGGACTCCCGGCACCAGCCGACCAATGAACACCGCTTTGTTACCTTGCCGATCAAACCAGCGTTTTGCCTTAGTGATATCTTTGCTGGATACAGTTATCCACTTGCCATATTTGTCCGCCAAAGCTTTCAAACGCTCTTCACCCAAAAATTTGCCTGGGTAGTACCAAACTAATGCTCCCAATACAGAACCAGCTAGCCCCGCAAAAAAAACGCCAATAACATTGAGTTTTGCTCCTGGTAGATTCGCACTATATCCCGCCAGTGGCATGATTAGTTCTGAAGGTATCGGCGGAAAGAGGTTTTCCACAAACATCAGCGCCGCGATTCCCAAATAGCCTAGGGATTCAATCGTATTTTTTATCCAATCTCCCATGAAGTCGATTCCTCAAATTACTACAGCAGTTTAATTGCTAAATTAAACTTAATATTTTTTAATCATTAATAATTTACTTTTATCAGAGTTAAAATATTTTGATTTTGCTGCAAGAAAATTTGCATTTATTGTCTCAATAACACGAAATGGAAAAAAAGTAAAAGGTAAAAGCTATTCCTACCTTCTACCTTCTACCTTCTACCTTTTAAACTGTAGAGGACAATGATTGGACTAAGTGCTCAGATTGCCACTCTAAAGGGTTCCAAACCTTATCTTCCAAAGCCATTTGCTCAATTAAACTTGCCAACCTAAGAGCTTTCAGCGCTTGTTCGCCACCGACAGAAGGTTGATTGCCACCATGTACGCAATTGACAAAATGCTCTAACTCTGCACCGAGCTTGTCAATATTACTGGTGTAGACTTGTTCTATTAAACCATCCTGCTTGTAAAAGACTTGCCGATGATCCATCATCGAATTGGCAGTACTATGCCGGTGAATCAAAATTTCATTTTTAAGAAAATCCGCTTCCGTAAACGAGTTTTTGCAATGAGCAGAAATGCGGCGAATTTTACGGTGAGTGACTTTGCTCGCTGTCACGGTAGCGACAATGCCATTAGCAAAGCCCAAGGTAGCTGTGACATAATCTAAATAGCCAGAGTCTAGGGTGCGACTACCACTAGCCGTCAACCTCACTACTGGGGATGCGGCTAATTCTAAAAGTAGGTCAATGTCGTGGATCATCAGATCCAGCACAACTGACACATCGTTTGCCCGGTCTGAGTAAGGATTCATGCGGTGGGCTTCTAGAGCTAGCACTTCCTCTGTTTTCAGCACTTTGCTCAATTCTTGGAAAGCTGGACTAAAGCGCTCAATATGACCGACTTGCAGGATGCATTGAGATTCAGCAGCGGCATTTACTAAGGATTCTGCCTCAGAAATGCTCGCGGCGATTGGCTTTTCCATCAAAACATGAATTCCTGCCAAAAGACAGTTGATGCCGACGGCATAATGCAAGCGCGTGGGAACGGCGACACAAACTGCATCGACATGAGGCAGCAAATCACAGTAATCTTCAAAGAAACGCACCTTATATTTACTGGCGGTTTCTAACCCTCGCTCGACATTAATATCTGATACGCCTATTAGTTCAACGTCTTTCATTGAACTGAGTACACGCGTGTGATGTTGTCCCATGTTACCCACCCCAATCACGCCTATGCGGATCGGTCGTGGCTGGTTTCGTTGTATATATGGATTCGGCTCTGCCACTGACATGCTATTTTGCACTACTATTTTCTCCTCAACCACCAAATGTAAAGACGCTTCGAGCGTTGGCGTTTATACTTAATTGCTAGTCACGAACCGTCTAAAACCATCCAGATGGTAACATAGAGGTTCTATTTATGAAGAATTTCAAAGTTTGTTGTGAGTTCCCGCAATCTAAGTTTGTTTTGTATATTTAGTTTTGAGCAATTACTTTTTTTGCGCTTTACACAAAATATAATATGTCTTTTTATTAACTTTAAAAAATAAGTAATAAATAAGGGTTAATTTCTCCCTCTGCTTTTAGGCAATTAGTTACGGGAATCAATATTCATTTAACACAAGTCAAAATTCGGAAGTTTTTTGTCAGTAAAATTACAAAAACCGAAAAATTAAGTACTGAGAGTGTTTTCAACAAGAAGAGTTTGATTTGAAATTGCGATCGCTTATACACTTAAATTATTTTCATTGAATAATCTCTAAAATCTTGCTGAAAAAGGAGCGGCTTGTTTAAGCCATCGTGCCACGTATTCTATCACATTGATGCAATTGCCTTATGAGCGAGCAACTAGCCACTTCCTAGTTCGGTATAAAGCACGCTAATGACACTCACACAACCTGTATTTGTGGCATGTTGTAAATCAAATCGAAAAATTAAAACTCAGATGAAAGCTGTAATTCTGTTGTCTGGAGGATTAGATTCTTCCACAATTCTGTACCAAGCCAAAGCTGATGGTTGTGAGTGTCACGCCATATCCTTTGATTACCAGCAGCGACACCGGCGAGAGTTACAATCAGCGCTCTTAGTCGCTCAACAAGCTGGAGTGGTAGAACATCAAGTGGTAAAATTTGACTTACGGCAGTGGGGCGGTTCCGCACTTACAGACGACGCCATTGATTTACCTCAAGAGCGATCGCTCGCTCAAATGTCAGAAGATATTCCTGTCACTTATGTTCCGGCACGCAATACAATATTTTTAAGCTTTGCCCTCGCGTACGCGGAAATTATCGGCGGCGATCGCGTTTACATTGGCGTTAATGCTTTAGATTATTCTGGATATCCTGATTGTCGCCCCGACTACATCCAGGCGATGCAAGAAGTCTTTCGTTTAGGAACAAAACAAGGGCGTCTTGGGCAAGCAATTACTATTGAATCACCCCTAATTAACCTGAAAAAAACCGAAATTATCCAACTTGGCAATAAATTGGGTGTGCCGTGGGAATTAACTTGGTCTTGCTACGCTGGTGGTGATAAAGCTTGCGGAGTATGCGATTCTTGCCGCTTGCGTCTAGCAGCTTTTACCGAATTGGGAATTGTCGATCCAGTCGCGTATGTGGAACAGAGGTAAAGGG
>CASBQC010000337.1 GCA_949127805.1 Nostocales cyanobacterium PMM_0081 | reverse complement strand
ATGTCGATTTGTTTCCTAGAGATAAAGTGCCAGAACGCAAGGCAGAAACGAATCTAACTTTTGCCAATAGCGTGCAACTAACCCTCGCTACTTCTTTTACAGGGCAAGATTTACTGATAACTGGGCTGAGTTCGGGAAATTTAAATTCTTCTGCGTCCGAAGTATTTAACAATATGGGACGGTTGGGTTTTGAGTCAAATACAAATAACGATTTATATATCAGTGATTTGTCTTATCGATTTCCGGTTTCAGACAAGTTAGGAATTATTATTGGTACGGTGGGTGTTAATCCTAGTAACACCTTTCGCGGTATTAATCCTTTAGAAGGGAATGGAGAGGGAGCAATTTCTTTATTAGGTCAGCGTAACCCGATTTTGGCAATTGGTAACGGCACTGGGGGTGTTGGCTTCGACTGGCAAATAAGCGATCGCCTGAGTTTACAAGGCGTTTACAGTGCTGAAATTCCCAGCTTTCCCGGTGATATCCAAGTTGGCGGACTTTTTGGCGGCAGATATACCGCTGGCGCTCAACTAACTGTAGCACCCACCAATAAAATCGATATCGGGCTGCATTATCTTTTTTCCCACTCCCCCGATGGCTTACTAGGAACCGGTATCGGCGATGCTCAGTTAATTTCCCCTTTTGCACCTGCAACAGCTTTTGATACCCATGCTGTCGGCGCTACCGTCGCATGGCGCATTAATCCTAACTTTAACTTAGGGGGTTGGGGAGGCTGGACTCACTCAAATCCAGTCAATCTCTCTGGAAGTGTGGAAACTACAAACTGGATGGTATTCGCTGCTTTTCCTAATTTACTGCGTTCCGGTAATTTGGGCGGTATTCTTGTCGGACAACCCCCGAAAATTACTTCTAGTTCTTTACCTGAAGGATTCAATTTTCCCAACTTTTCTGAAGGAGGTCTAGCGGGTGGACGCGACGACACATCACTGCACCTAGAACTCTTTTATCGCGCCCAACTTAATGACAACCTCTCTCTCACTCCGGGCATCTTTGTGATTTTCAATCCAGATCACAACGCGGCTAACGATCCCTTGGTAGTAGGGGCATTAAGAGGAACATTCCGGTTTTAATTTTCTACGGATGTAAATGTAAATAAATGCACTAATTGCATACGGATTTAGTCAGTTAAGTTTCATTTTCACGCGCGTAATTAAAGCAGAGATTCCCCTGCTGTGAAAACATGCGTGATTTTTTTCCCATATTAATGAAGGAAGTTTTCAATGCAATTAAAATCGTCAGCAATTAAAACCAAATCCAACTCCCAAGTTAAGAGTTTTCCGACTTCTCCAATAAATCTAATCACGAGATTCGTAGTGAGCGCTGAAGCGCTCAAGTCAAGGACTAAAGTCCTTACTACATTATTCACCCATCAAAATTCCTTTAGTAGACTACTAGTTATTACTAGCAGTATAGCCGCAGCCATTATCGGTTTCTCTTCAGAATGTGCTTCTGCTCAAATCACAATTCAAAGTACTGGTACTTTATCAGGTACTATCCAACTTCCCAAATTTAATCCCAACTTTAACCAGGTACTTACTCGTGTAGATACCAATTCCAAAGGTACTTATTCTCGCCAAGGAGTACCCTTGTACAGATCTAACTATGTGAAGGTACAAACTCGCGCCGATGGCAGTCTGCATTACTTCGTTGACTTTAAAGGCATTCCGGTTGTCTCATTTGATGGCTCGCTGACTTCGCCAGCACTTTCAAGGGGTAACTTGACATCCTATAATTATCAAGGAAAATTGCCCGGAACCAAATTTCAAGCTGTAGTTCAAGATGAGTTTGGGTTAAAAAAAGCGCTTTACACTGGCATTGTCACCGATCCAAAAACCGGACAGCGGTATGAAGGTACTTTTACAGTAACTGGACAAGGACCGCGATATAGCGATCGCAATGGTAGTGCTACCCCTACAGTCTTTGATTTCAAGTCTGATATACCAGGTAAGCCAACTGTCACCTCCTTAAAAATGACTAATGCACCCCTGATAAAGTTGTTCATCACTATTCCCGCAGGTGCAACTCCCATCACTCCCCGTAGTGATGCCGGTGCTGTTACACCGATTGTTAGTGCTACTCCAATTGATGCCAGTGCTCTTACACCGATTGTTAGTGGTACACCCATTGATGCTGGTGCTGTTACACCGATTGTCAGTGGTACAACCATTGATGCCGGTGCTGGTACATCGATTGTCAGTGGTACACCCATTGATGCTGGTGCTGGTACACCGATTGTCAGTGGTACATCGATTGATGCTGGTGCTGGTACACCGATTGGTGGTGAAAATATATCGCCGACACAAAACGCGATCGCAACAGAGTCAAATTCAACCAAGCCCTCTGCTGAACCCAATGTAGAATTCAGTAAGGGTAATTCTTTGGCACTTAATCCTTTAAGCCTTGCTAACAGTATTTGTTCGCGCAAAGATGTAAATTGCCGCACAAAACCATCTGCACCCAAGCAAACTATCGGTCCCCGCAGTCGAGTGCTGCTGCGTTAGGCGAATTGGGCAATTTGAGGAGGGGGAAAAGGGAAATCGGGCATTAGACATAGGTGTGGAAATGAGCCGAAGACGCGATTTATCGCGTCTCTACAAGGGTTTCGGGCAACGCATAATAAGCATAGCGGTCGATGTCTAATGTAGAGACGTAGCACTGCTACGTCTCCAATTTGGCAAGAAAAATAACACAGCAGCTAATTGCACCTCTTAAAATAGTGTCAATCACACCTTAATGATTGGAAATGCACATGAAAGGACAACTTTCTGAATTAATACCCACAATCATGCAAGTCTTGCAAAGAAATTTTGGCTGGATGACTTGGAACTTATTTCTGGCTTTTATACCTTTGGCTTTGAGTGTTTGGTTGTTTCGCACTCGTCGCGGACGTTCTTGGGTTTGGTGGTTCGGATTCCTGGTGTTCTTCGCTTTTTTACCAAATGCGCCTTATTTATTAACTGATGTAATTCACCTGATAGATGATATCCGTAGAGTTCCATCGATATGGATGATTACTTTAATCATAATTCCGGTATATTTGGTGGTGATTTCGGCTGGATTTGGAGCTTATGTAATATCTTTAATTAATTGGGGTTACTACTTACACCGCATTGGCAAAACCCAGTGGATTTTGGGGGTTGAGTTAATTACCCATGCTTTCAATGCCGTTGGTATTTATTGGGGGCGATTTTTGCGTTTCAACAGTTGGGATTTTATTACGCAACCGGATGCAATAATCACCAAAGGTGTAGAAGAAATTCTTGGTAAACAGCCTTTGGTGATTATCACCATCACTTTTGTAGTTTTAACAGCCTTGCACTGGCTGATGAAAAAAGTGATTTTGAGCTTTCTTAGGCAACCGCAGAATGGGGTAGATATCAAGTCACAATCATCCAATCCTAACACCCACAACGCTGGATAACTTTGCTGATTTTAGATTTTTAGATTAGATGTGCCAGTTGCGCTCATTCCTGATTAAAGGTAAAATACTGTTCTAACTCCAAACTCCAAATTCCGTTCTCCTAACTAATAGACATCTGTTGGAAATGAAATATGCGTTATCTAAACCCTAAGAGACGTAGCAATGCTATGTCTCTACATTCTTTTTCACTTTCGCGTGTCTAATGAAGTTTTTGCCGTGCTGCTTCTAAAATTATTTTTTGTTCGGCACGAGCGATCGCTTGATATGTCCTCGATACCGCTTCTGGTTCCACAGATATAGACGTAATCCCCCATTCTACCAACTGCTGAATAATTTCTGGATACAGCGCTGGTGCTTGTCCGCAGATTGAGCAAGGAATAAGAGCAGATTTTGCCATCTTAATTAGTTGAGCTACAGCTCTCATCACCGCAGGATGTCGTTCATCAAATGAAGACGCTAACTGTCCTTGTTCTCGATCTATTCCTAACAGGAGTTGAGTTAGATCATTTGTACCAATGGAAATTCCTTGTACACCTGCTTTCACATATTCTGGCAGTAAAAATAGCACGCTTGGCACTTCTGCCATAATCCAAAGTTGAAATTGTGGCTTTTGAGTTAACCCAGCTGACTCAACTTTTTGACGACAAAAAGAAAACTCTTCCACAGTGCGAACAAAAGGCAATATTAAATGGATATTGTTGTAGTCTGCTTGCTGTATTGCAGCTATTGCTTCAAGTTCCAACTCAAAAACTGCGGAATTTTGCAAATAAGCAAAAGTGCCACGCTCACCTAACATCGAGTGTTGCGAAGATGGTACATTATGACTAAATGATGTCAATTCGTGCGATCGCCAATCTAAAGAGCGATAAAAAACAGGTCGTGGTGCAAAAGCACGAACAAACTGCATCATTTGCTCACACCAACGCTCTAATAATTGTGCCTTACGTCCGCTAGAAAGCCAACTATTAGGATGTTGCCCTTCGAGTATTGTTAACACCATCAATTCTGAACGTAACAATCCTACCCCATCTACAGGCAAACTTTGCACCTGGTCTATCAGGCTGGGCTGACTCAAATTAACCAGCAACTGTGTAGCAATCATAGGTAGGTGCGCTGACAAAAGGATAGGGGAATTAGAGGCTAAAGGAACATTTGTGAAGTTGCCCAGTTGAGAGTGTTGTGCTGGTTGGGTAGTGGAGGGAACTTCCTGACTTTCTCCATCTTCTTTTCTGACACGATAAACTTCTCCTCTGTCACCATCCAAAAGTAGACTCGCACCTGTTTGAATTAAAGCGGTGGCATCTTTTGCACTCACTACTGCTGGGATACCCAACTCTCTGGCAAGAATTGCCGCATGGCTGGTCAATCCTCCTTTTTCAGTGATAATACCGACTAAATTTTGCATTAAAGGTAGCCAATCGGGGGCGATCGCTTGTGCGACTAAAATCACTCCTTTGGGTAGTTGTTCCGATGATAAAAGCGAATTTACCACATAAGCTGTCGCTGTTACACGTCCTGTCGCTGCCCCTATTCCTTTGAGAAAGTGTGTATTGGGAACGACAAATTGAGGAGCGCTAACTTTTGTCAGATAAAGCTTCGGAGCCGGAAATTCCTCATAAATAGTCCAGTCAACGGTATAATTTGTACCGAGGTCATTTTCAAGTAGATTCGCCAGTTCAATTAATTGTTGCAAATATTCTTCTTGTAAAGCGTACTGTTTTTGTTGAGATGACTCAAGCAAATGTGCCACCAAACAATCAGGTGGTGTATCATCAAGACGATAAGCAAGCATTTTATTGCCCAGTTGTCGTTCTTTGACAACGCCGGTTTCCCGTTGAATGTAGTAAACATCGGGCTGAACTTCTCCCTGTTGCAGTGCTATTCCCAATCCCCACGTTGCTTCAATATCCCATCCAGAAGAGTTGGAATTGAGTAAACCGCTAGCGAGTGCATTTTCAATTGGTTGCACCAAAACTGCTAAATTAATTTGCCGCAAGTCAATTCCAGTACGCTGCCAATATAGTAAACTTTTGGCACGAAATAATTGGCTCCAAGTGTGTTTTAATGCGAAAGCGATCGCTTCATAGTCACAACGGCAAATTTGCGACTCCAGCAACCCAGATATATTCCCTACCCCGATGCCAGTCGGTATCGCTAAACTAGGTCGAAAAATTAAAAACGTTGTTTTCCATTCTCTAACTGCTTCGAGAATTTTATTCACCCACTTTGATGGTACAGTTGCCGCGATAATTTCCTGATGTAAGTGAACAGCCACTTGTTGCAATTGACGCCAATTATCTACATCTAGGTGTAACGAAGAATAAGGCAAATCAGCGACTAATGCCTCTGAACTATTGAGACTTTCTAGAAATTGCCGCAAAACTTCCGCACCGACGACAAAACTGGGCTTCACCGGGTAGCCACGCTGCATAATTCTGCCCAAGTGAAACGCTTTGTCACCAACTTTGGCGCGGTCTTGTAGTTTAATTTGGTCAAGCCAGTAGAGTTTATCCACTCAAATTGCTAATTGTCAGTTTTCATGTAACTACGGGCATTATCTTGTGATACTTTGTCAAATCTCATCTACTCATTACCTTCGCTCTTTCTCCTGTACCCCGGCAAAAGGGGTTTAGTTAATTTATAAAGATTAGAAAAACGTTATTATTTAAAATCCAACCCTCAACAAAAGGATACTTCTATGCTGCTAATTTCCCCAATTGAGGAAAATGTTTCTCCAGACACAAATCAACATAATAACTTTATACCACCGAAATCTTAACTAATTGAACAAAGCGAGTGCTTTAGCAAAAATAGTTTCTTCTGCTCTTGTTTCAAGAATTGACTGTACTAAATTGATAAACTCACTGTCGAGTCTAATATCATTCTCAATAGTTTTACTAGCAGCATAAAAACTCACATCATCTATTTTTAATTCATTAGTAGTGCCTGTTTGCCAGCCTGGTGTTTTGCTATCCCAAGAAAGCGACCTACCGCGTAAAGTAAATTGAAACCAGACTAT
>CASBQC010000336.1 GCA_949127805.1 Nostocales cyanobacterium PMM_0081 | reverse complement strand
TGATAGGATCGGCGTACACAAAGCAGATGGGTCTGAAAGCCGGAGATGAGTTTCTAATTACTTTAGGCAAAAAGCACATTCGTCTGCGACAGGTAGACGCAGACGAAAAAGAAGGTGCTGACGTACTTGAAGAAGCTACAGCTTAATAACTAGTCAAGAGTCACGCATTCCATAGTCCATAGTTCATAGTTCATAGTTAAAAATTATTAACTCTTGACTATTGACTGTTGACTACTGACGAATAGTTAGACCAGTTTTTTGGATTACTGGTAAATAGTGGTGAATTGCTTTGCGCGTTACTGCTAAATTGCACGTTAAGGCAATTTGCTCTCTTTGTAGTAAACCTAAAATGCGCTCGTGGTTGTCTCGTGCTACCACGGGTAGCTGTTGCAAACCTCGAACAGACATGCGGTCTAAAGCCTCAGATAAGGGTTCATCCCAGTAAGCATAAACAATTTCGGTGGTACAAATTTCTATGAGGCTTTGATTGGATATTTGCGCCTGCGTTTCGCCTTGTAAATTTTGGTATTCCCAAACCGAAAGGGCGCGGTTAATATCTTCTAAAGAAAGGATACCAACTAATCGTGCCTCATCAATTACTAAAGCACAAGATTGGCGATCGCGTGTCATTTCCAAAGCTGCCTCTAACACGTTCATGGTTGCTAGCAGCTTTTTTGGACAAGAAAGCATAGCATCTTCTACCAAAATTGAAGAGAGAATTTCTACTTTTTCATCCTTCAATTCTGCAAGACCGATTTGCTGTAAATTTGAGTTAGAGTTAAAAGTCGGCTTGATCCGCTCCACTAGCCAAAAACTCAAACCTACCGCCGCCATTAACGGTAAAACAATCCGATAGTCTCGCGTTAATTCAAACAATAATAAAATTGATGTTAATGGTGCTCTGACACTTGCAGCCAAAACTGCTGCCATTCCTACCATCGCGTAAGCTGGGGGAGCCGCCATTTGTGCGGCGATTCCCGGAATTAGCAAAGCCCAAATTTTGGCGTAAGCTGATCCAAAAGAAGCACCCAAAAACATTGCTGGGGCAAACACCCCACCAACAAAACCACTACCAGCACTAATTGCTGTCATCAGCAGCTTGACTATTAGTAGTACAACCAAAAGTGAAAGCGAAAATTTCACATCTTGAAGCATTGCTTCCACTGTTCCATAACCGATACCCAAAATTTGCGGGAATTTTAAAGCTACAGTACCAACGATCGCACCGCCAATAATCGGATGAATTGGCAAAGGTATTCGTCCCAAAAATTCAAAACCGGGAACTTTCCCCTCAAAACAGGCTTTTGCTAAACGAATTGACTGGGTATAAGTCAAAGAAATTAAACTTGCTCCCAAACCCAAGCCCAGATAAAGCGGTAATTCTAGAGGACTGATGACTTGATAAACAGGTAAGGTAAAAGCGGGTTGTGTTCCCAAACCAATTTGAGCAACCAAACCCGCCACCACTGACGCTAACAGCACCACACTGACGGCAGAACTAGCGAAAGATGTCGCACCTAATACCACCTCTAAAGCAAAAAACACACCAGCGATCGGCGCATTGAAGCCCGCAGCCAAGCCAGCCGCAGCCCCAGCGCCCAAAAGCAAGCGCTGTCGCTCTTGAGATACTTGCATCACTTTAGACATCAACATCCCAAAATTGGCGCCAACTTCCACACTCGGTCCTTCGGGTCCGAGGGAAGCACCACTTCCTAAAGAAACTGATGCTGCTAACATCTTGGTTACTGGTCGTAGTTGTCGCGTAACTTCTGTTCCTTGGGAGGCAATGAGAGTTGAAAGCCCAGGTCCAAAGTCTTGAGTGCGCCAGCGCATCAAGCCGACAATTAAGCCGCCAAGGGTGGGAACACAGGCTAAAGTCCAAGCACCCCTATGAGCGATCGCCCCCATGAAATTTTCCAGCATCAAGCGGTGAATTAGCTCAATTAAATAGTGAAATGTGACGACACCCATACCTGTGCCGCCACCTATTAGCACCGCTAAAAAGAGCACAAGAGTTTCGGGGGATGGTTGAAAACGATTAACCAAGCGAGTTAAGCGGACGGAAAAAGTAGGAAAGGCAGGTTGTTCCGTTACCTTCCTAAGTTCAGCAGGAGGCAGGAGAGTCATTGATAGGTGGGGTAAATGTAAGAAAAAGTTTAAATTTTATGTGTTAATTCTTATTGTGAGCCATTATCTAGCATCTAGACAAGCAAAGAGTTTGTATGCTAAATATTTAGCTTTTTCGCTTGCTTTACAAAGCTTTGGTAAAAACTTGTCACTTCTTCATACGTTTTATAGGGATAATGGTTAAATCCAAGAGAATTAATGGTCAATAGTGAGCGGTAGGGTGCGAGTAAGCGCAGACTCTATTCTCTTTAGAGAAAATATAGTACCTGTAAGCGAAAAGACGCACACCCACGCGAGCAACAACTAGAAGTCATACCTACCCAAATGTAGCTATACTCGTGTTGCAGCCAGAAGTTTGGAGCGGCAACTGCTCAAAACTTCTAAAATTAAGTAATGCTTAGTAAGATAGGCATCCCGCTTATCGTCAATTACTGAGTGTGATTCATGACTTATGTAAAAGCAGACTCAGTAGTTTACGAACTTATTGAGCGGATATTGAATATAGCTATTGTTATAGAGCGAGTGAGTGGACGCTTACGGACAAGGTAGATGAATACACACACCTTTGATAATCATTATGTTACTTGCCCAATTTGCCGGAGAAATGCAACGCCAAAGCCAGTCAAGACATGCATTGGCTTATTTACCTGTCCGTATTGCCAGGAACGCCTAGTAGTTTGCCAAAGCGGTCACTACGTCCGCGATCCGTTTATTTTGAGACAGATGATAATCTCATCATCGCTACGTCGTCAAAGCAGTCCTTTAGCTAGGATTATACGAGATTTTATCGTCCTAAAGCGTCCTTTGCTAGCTTTAGCTGTAGTAAGTGCTATTCTTTTAGGGATGATTGGTGTCACTCAGCAAAAGACCTCTGATTCCCAAACTCTTCCAAGAACAGAGAATAGGGAATAGGGAATAGGGCATTGGGCATTGCCCAATTCCCCAACTCAATATGTGTCTTTTGTAATCAGCGTGAAACCTTCGGTTTGGTCAATTCGTTTGACTGATTCTAAATGAAGATTTTTCAGAGCAGATGCATCGAGTAAAAAGTAGGGTTGCTGGTTGTATTGCCAATAATATTGTAGTTCAGCACCAGAAGCGGGAATAATGTTGCGATCGCTATAAAAATTCAATGACGGGCGATTATACTGAAAAGATGTATAAATCTTCCTAACTGGAGGTTTTGCCCGCTGAATCATCACAGCAACTGGTTTAACAGGATAAGCTTCTTCTAATTCCCAAACCCAATAGTTTGATTTCATCAACAGCAGCAGCGAAATATAACTTCCCCAAAACAGAATCTTCAGGAATTGTCCGTCACCTCGCTCTGCTAAAATAGCGGTTAGAGCCATAGTTATAGCTACGGCAGCAAAAATCATCTGTAAGTCAGATTTACCTGTTGTGCCCCAACTGTAATAAATGCTGCCAGCAGAAGCCACTACAGCCAGCAATGAAAAACTAGCTACCCAAGCGCGGGGATAAGATGACTGTAAAGATGGATTTTCTGTCTCTGCCAGCAGCGCACCAAAAGCTAAAGCTAAACTGGGGTAAATCGCAAAGACGTACCAGGGTAGTTTGGTTGCCATCACCGAAATCGCTAGCAAGTAAACACTACTCCACACTAGTACGAGTTTTGCCCAGCTAAGATTGCGATTTTCCCAAATTAAGCGTAACGCTTGCGGCAAAAACATCAGCCAGGGCCATGCGTACTTGAAAATTTCTAACAGATAGTACCAGGGTGGTCCGGAATGATTCTCAACATGGGTGCCAATGCGGTTGAGGGATTGACCCATGATACCAATACGGGCAAAACTTTCACCATAATGTATCCACTGGGAACCAGACCAGAAAACGATTGGTATACTGCCAATGATGATGGCTATCCACATATACCAACTGGTGAGAAGTCGTGGTGTATCCCACAGAAGAAATATAAAGGCGATCGCTCCTAATAATATGCCTAACATACCTTTAGTTAGACAAATTAAGCCAAAACCGATGCCGATACCCAAACAGTATCGCAAATCTCGACGCGATCGCAATACACACAACATCATCACCATGAAAAAGCAGATTACCGCACCATCTAACATTGCCAAGCGTCCATGACGCACTACCGGCAACATGGTTAGATAAATCAAAGCACTGTAAATCGCTGCCCAACGTTGGCGAAATATCTCTCTACCAATACAATACAACAAAGGTACAGAAATAGCTGTTAACATTGCTCCTGGTAAGCGCGTAGTCCACTCATTCACACCCAATAGCGAATAAGTCCAGGCAATCAGCAAATGCATCAGCGGGGGTTTATTGTGATATGGTAGACCTCCTAGCATCGGGTAAAGCCAACGCATTGAACCAGCTGGAGCACGCCAAATTTCACGGGCAACTTGTGCCACAGTACCTTCATCCCAATCTCGCAGTGGCAATTCCCCAA
The DNA here is from genome assembly GCA_949127805.1 of Nostocales cyanobacterium PMM_0081. Classification (GTDB taxonomy): domain Bacteria; phylum Cyanobacteriota; class Cyanobacteriia; order Cyanobacteriales; family Nostocaceae; genus Hassallia. The sequence goes on along the minus strand of CASBQC010000336.1, from coordinate 3,370 downwards.
GATTTATGCTAAAGAGTAACACCGCTGCCAACAACAGCACTATCACCCATCCCCAATCAATCCTTTTCTCAACCACACGATATTGTTTTTCTAGACGACTCCAAGTAAATCTTCCTTCTTGCATAATCTAGGATAATCATTTGAAAAGCACACTTTGATTACACTCCAGACGTTTTGGAGTCTTCAATGTTGCCACAGGACTTAACAAGCACAGGAGATGAAGAATTCCTAAATTTAAAATTAGCTCAAATTTGGGCGATCGCGAATAATCTTTTTTCAGATTTTTTTTTATCTTATTTTAAAATTATTTAACAAATATTTCCCGGAAAAAACTGATAGGCATAATACAATACACTGTATTTTACCGCTATTGGAGAGTCTATCAATGAATCTACCTGTTATTTTCGATTTAGCGTTAGGTTTAGTATTTACTTACTTGATTTTAAGTTTATTAGCCTCAGAAATTCAGGAGCTGATTGCCACTGTGTTGCAATGGCGGGCTGAACACCTAAAAAAATCAGTTGAAATCTTTTTAGCTGGTGATGTTGAGAACTCAGAAGACGCTCATGTAATTGAATTAGCTAATAATATTTATTCTCATCCTTTAGTGAAAAATATTAACCAAGAAGCTAAAGGATTTCTTGTCACCTTACCGCGCAGACTTACTTGGGGAATCGGTTCATTATATCGTTCCGTAAAAACAGCGCGACCAGGAGGTGATAAAGATGAAACTATTTTTGGCGAGAAAAAACGTAGCGGTCCGTCTTACATTCCCTCAGACATATTTGCGACTACGTTAATGGAAACCTTGCAATTACCGACTATGGTTCAAACATTAACTCAATTCCGGCTGGAAAAATTTAAGAATGCCCAATTAGCTAAAATAGAACAAGTTTTAGTGGAATTGAAAGAACAGACAAAAGATGATGAATCTTCCGCTTCATTTATCAATACTATGTTTCAGCAATATGCAGAAACTCAAGCTGATTTTGAACAAATAAGTTGGAATTTTCAAAATAAAAAAGCTGATTTGAATACTAGCGTTACTCGTTTGGCAGAAAGTTTGGATAGATATATAGAAACTTTTCAGACAAATATGCCAAAACAGGATTTATTTGACAAAGCATTGCGGAAAGTAAAATTTATCAAAAAAGATATTTTTGCAGATATTGAACAGGCAATTTTGTTAGGAGGTTTAAGACCTAATGTCAATGAAGTTGTCGAATCTGTTAGGAGAGACAGCACTGTTTATAACGAAATTAAACAAGCTATAACAGATAAAGAAAGTCCCACAAATCAAGGATTTATAAATGTAGCTGAAACTATAGATTTAATTGACAAACTTCCAAAATCAGTTGTCGAAACTATTACTGTTTTAGGAAAACGTGCCCAATCAAGGATTCAAACTACAGAAGAAGGTATTCATACATTACAAAAAGAAATTGAACGCACATTTGATAGCTCAATGGAACGAGCTTCTGGAGTTTACAAGCGCAATGCTAAAGGTGTAGCGATTATGCTCGGCTTGAGTATTGCTATCGTCGCGAATGCGGATGCTTTTCACATGATTAGTAGATTATCAAAAGATTCGGCTTTGCGAGAAACAATTACTCAGAATGCTGGGGAAATATTACTGAGAAATCAAAATAATCAGGCGATCGCTGATCCAAATTCTCAAGGAGACCAAGTTAATGATACTTTAAATCAGTTGACACAAGATGCCAATGGTGCTTTAGAGAACGTTGCTTTACCGATTGGTTGGTCTGATGTTAATTTAGATCAGCAAATTGCTTGGACACCTAAGAAAAACGAAAGTTTCCCTTTCTTGAAAGTTTTAACTATGCTTCCTGGTTGGATTTTTAGTGGTATTGCTATTTCGATGGGTGCCCCTTTTTGGTTCGATTTACTTGGTAAATTTGTGAATGTGCGTAATGCGGGAAGACGACCTGCATCTTCTTTTAGAAGTGAAGTTGAGAAGGATGAGATGGAAAATCGCTGAAGCGATATATGAATGGAAAATCGCTGAAGCGATTACTACTTAAAAAATAAATATGATTTGCAGTTGCCAATTTTGATTTTTGCGAATAATTTCAATTTTGCGAATGAATTCTCGCAGGTAAAATCGTCGCTCGGTTTCTGATAAGTCTAACCAAAATTGGGGAATGGAAACAGCTTGAGCAACGCAAAGTAAGTTTACTGGTGGGAGTGTTGCTAGCTTTGCTTGGAGTGCAGAAATTTCTGTACGGAGTTTGTATGCTCTTAATTTTGCGGTTTCTGCATCTAAAATTCCGGTTTCTAGTAAGGTGGGTAGTTGTTCGAGTATTTGTTGCTGGCGATCGCTCTTTTCACCTAAACTATTTTTAACTGCATCTAATTGAGGAAAATTCATCATCGCTACTGCACTCGGTAAGTCACGACAAACCGCTTCAATTGTCTTTGACAAAATTTGTGCGTAGGGAATAGCGCGACATTTCGGGCTTTTGCCACAGCTAATAGGACGTAAATAAAGATACTCATTATCTTGCTTACGCTGAGTTACACGGGTAACTGTCATATGTGATTCACACTCAGAACATATAACCAAACCCGCTAAAGAACGCGGCGCACTTGCAGTTCTAGATGGTAAACGGCTGTTGCGGCGTAAAAGTCGATCAACTTGCGCGGCTTCTTCTTTAGTAAGAATTGGCACATGGGTATCAGAAATAATTTCGCCGTTATGATAAGCCGTATCACCGCGATATACTGGATTTGTCAGCCAGCGTCGCCCAGTAGTGACAGAGATTTTCTTAGCATATTTTTTCGCCAAATAACGCACTGCTCCCCGCAAAGAACCGTAAAGCAGGAAGTTATCAAAAAAATCTTTGACTACTGGCGAAATAGTACGGTCAATAATGTAGTTTGCGTTACCTCTGCGGTAGCCATAGGGTGCTTTACCGGGTGGTGGTGCAGCCTCCAAACGATTGCGGGCGTGTCCTTGGCGGATGCGACGGCTGCGTTGCTGGCACTTAATTTCGTGTAACAATTTGAATAAGTCAGCACGGGAATTGGGAGTTTCCCAAGAGTAAGCTTGTTCAGTGGCAATTATTGCTATCCCCATCGCTTCGAGTTGGGTAAGGCGATCGCTCACTTGTTCTACATTATCCCCCAATTCCTCCAACCGACGAATCAGGAGATAATTTGCTTTTTCGGTTTGACAATCAGTGAGTAATTCTTGTAATTGCGATCGCTTGCCCAAATCCTCATAAACTCGATCCACCTCCCATCCCCAACTATCAGGATCGGGTGTAGGTTCCAGTAAAGGGTCAGTGTAAGTGTAAGCAATAATTTTCATGGAATTTCGAGTCAATAGTCAATAGTCAAGAATCAATAG
>CASBQC010000335.1 GCA_949127805.1 Nostocales cyanobacterium PMM_0081 | reverse complement strand
TTTAAATACTTAGTATTTATAGTAAAATAAGGTAACACGCTTCGCTTGCTAACATCTTGCACTTGGTCGCCCTCTAGCTGGAAGTCTGGACGGCAAATACATTCCTCTGCCAGGAAACCACGCCCACCACATGCTCCTACCGCGTATGTTACACTATCGACACCCAGTAATCAGGATGTACAACAGACGCTAGGATATGCTTTTACATGATTTCATCGCTTTATTTCTGGCACACACTGATAAACTTATTTAGCAAAACACTTTAATAGCCGAAAACGATGAACGCATCTGCAAAATTCGACTTTGAGGACGAGAAATTTAACGCACCCCCGAATCAAGTCATCCCGTGGTGTCAGATGATTAATCCTCGCTATGGCACAGATGGGATGCAGCCTCACGGGTTAGCAATTAAGTTAGATAATGCCCAGGCTGTTGGCTTTCAGCCGGATGAAAATTGGCAGCAGGTAGAACATGAATTTACCTCTGGAGTAGAATCTGTATTTATCTCCACCACCCCACACATAGTTATAGTGCGTAGGGGTCCATTGTCTGTAAAAGACAGAGAAAGTGGTTTAAAATTGGGTACATTAAAAGAAAATTATGATGCGTTTTTAGCAGACAAACTTAAATTTAAAATCTTTACCCGTCACCTAATTTTTTTCGTAGGAGAAAACAAAAGTTTTTTACATCAATCACCACTACAATTAACTTTAAATGGCGTAGCCGGAGCAAGTTTTGGTCAAAGTTATTGCGAATATCAACAAGGGAAAATCGTCGGTGGTTTCGCGGCTGAACTAGAAAAAGCTTATGCTGCATACCGCAAGCAACCTGTAACATCAAAAGGTTCTCTATTCCACGCTCACGGGATTTTTTGCCCGATAATTGAGTCTGAACAAAGAGGCATTGAACCAAATACGGTGATGGTCGCTTCAACTGTAGATTATAAACGTCCGACGGTGGCGACGTTAACACAATATCTGATTGCTTCCGACTCTCCGGAATCGGCGATGATTACCAAAAACTTTGAAGAATACAAAGATTTTGGTAAGGAAGTTGTGAAACCAGAAGTACCGAAGATGGAAATGGCAGGGGTTTCTAGTTCTTATGTTTATGCGGATGAAGATGATTTTGGTTATCCACCGTATTAGGGACTGGGGATTAGCCCTTTTCTATGACTCTGGAGAGAGAATAATAATTATGAAGCCCTGACGACTGGAAGTCGCGGCTAGATAAACAAAGTCCACCTACGTGGACTAACTTGAAAATAGAGTTTCAAATTTACTCTCTCCAGAGTAACAAAAGAGCGTTTGCAATAAATAAATGATCCAAAGGCTGTCCGTAGGTGAAGCCTCTCGTTCGCTCCTTTGAACATTCCGCTTCTCTGCGAGACGCTACCGCGAACACTCCATTCGCTTCGGACAAGTGGGCATTTTTTTTACTTGGAGTACTCTTAGGGACTGGGGAATCGGTAAAGAAAAATTCCCTACTCCCTACTCCCTACTGCTTCAAGAGTAAATAATAGAGCGATCCGTTACCACCTGTAACCCCAGCGCGATCGCCTGCTAATTGTCCAGTTCCCATGAAGTAATCTACCCGTCCTGGTCCTTTGATAGCGCTTCCTGTATCCTGATCGAGCACAAAGCGGCTGACAGTACGATAATCCAGCCTTCCTGACGTGGTGGGATAGGGAAGTGAGGTATTAACTAGCGCTAATGCGCCAGGAGGCATGAGAGACTTGTCTGTAGCAATAGAACGCTCTGCTGTCACCGGTACATTAATACTACCAGTAGCTGGTTCACCACCGCTTTCTTTGAAGAAAACAAACCTTTGCCAGCGCGGTAGATAATTATTTAACTCTTGGGGATGTTGCTGAAAATACTCGGTCATCCGTGGCAGGGTTAGTTGTTTTAAAGTTACTTTCCCGTCTTTTGCTAATTCTCGCCCGATACTAGTCCAAGGGTAATCTGTAGCACCTGCATAGCCAATACTGGTTGCAGTTCCGTTGGTTAACTGAATCTGGGCAGAACCTTGAATTTGCACCATGTATGCATCCCAGCGATCGCGGAACCACAAGAGTTCCAAACCGCGCAACCGACTTTTATCTCCAAGCAAACCATCTTTTCCTTCTAGCTGTATCCGTTTCGGATGGGGTTTACTCCATTTCTCAAAATTTGCTGGTAGTCGATAAAGGGGATATTTATATACATCCGTGCGAACCCGACTGGCAGTATAAACAGGTTCGTAATATGCAGTAAATTTAACAGTACCCTTGCCGTCGTTACCTACCGATTTGTAAAAGAAAAACTCCCGACGGACAGCAGCTTGCAGTTGTGCCGGAGAGTTGGAGTTGACAACTAATTGGCGGAAACGGACTAAACTGCGATACACGCGATCGCGGGTAATTTCCTTAATTGGATAATTTTGATATACAGCGATCGCCTTATTCTTTTGCAGATAACTCAGACTGTTGTCAATCGATGCTAAGAGTGCGTCGCGATCGCCTGGTTTATCCCCTCGACTCCAAATTTGCTCATCCAAACCCAAGCAACCAGACTGGGAAGTACAATCGGCTCCTAATTCCATTGGTTTGAACACCGAATTTACTGACGGAATTCTTGGTACTGGTATTACCACTGGCGGGGTTTCAGGATTGTTTGGTAACGGCAGTGGTGGTAAACTAGGAAGTTGAGCAACAGCTGACCAGAGTGGGATAATAAAGGCAACTCCCAAACTCAAGGAAAGCAAAGCAAGGGTTTTTCTCATCATTTAATTGAATCTTTCAACACTAGAACTAAAAACTGGTTCTACCCGGATTGCTAAAATCCGAGACGGACGTACTACCATATACTCTCCCTGACCGGAAATATTTTTTATGGGTACGCTGATAAAGTCATTATCAGCAGCCTTTGGAATAAATACGCCATTGTACCACTTCTGAAAATCTTGAATTGTCGGAAAGCGTATTTCTTCCCGATGTCCACCATCCATCATCAGGTGTACTGCAAATTCGCTCGGTGTTCTAGGCATAAAGTTGAATCATTTGAAACATATCCAACCCATTCTCAACTACTTAACCCCAAAATGGGAAGAGGGGGGGAAGCAAGGGAGTAGGGCAAGAAAAACTCATAACTCTCCGTACAGACGTTCCGGTGGAACGTCTGTACTTTCGGCTATGACGCTTGTTTAACGAAAAATAGTTCCCAGCAAGAAGTTCTGCAAAAGTGCGATCGCATAAGTTATTTTATCTAGTTTGGTGTCCGATTATGACAATTAAACAATTTTTTTGTTTAGGCTGTCAAGAGTAAAAAGTCAAAAGTCCAGAATTGACCAAATAATTATTAATTCATAATTCATAATTCATAATTAAAAAAAATGGGTACTACGAACACTGAATCAAATATTCAGTGGTCTACAATCAGTGGTGGGTACTACGAACTAGAA
>CASBQC010000334.1 GCA_949127805.1 Nostocales cyanobacterium PMM_0081 | reverse complement strand
GTTTCCTGCCCCATCACGGTGGAAGAAGTGTTTGATTGTCCACCCTAAAACTGCTTCATCTGAGCAAATCCACTTAAAGCCTTGTTTAATAATATCTGGAAGTATCGCCGGACTGACTGACTGTTCTGAGGGCCACAATCCGCGTGGTTCTTGTCCAAAGCGGTCTTGATATAAATCCCACGATTTACGTAAGTGCCGAGGAATGTCTTCTGCCCATTGAAAGCGGGATTGGGGCAATGTCATATTTGGCACTGCCACCCTTGCAGAGTTAGTATCGGCAAGTAGAGGCAAAATTGGGTGAGTGTAAGGCGTGGTGGTTACTTCCAACTGCCCCGCGTCTTGCATTTTGCGGTGTTGTGGGATGATTTGGCTGAGGATTTGCCGCTGTTTAGAGTAAATGCGTTGGCGATCGCCTAAACTAAAATCCTTACCCTGCTTTAACCACGTGGCAATTTCCGGATCGTCCCAAAATAGCGGATCGATCCACGCCAAGTTATGCCAAGCCAGCAAATCGCCGTAATCTTGCAGTTGCCAATTTGCTAAACACCAATCTGCCGAAAGTTCCTGCTTTTGCTGATACAACTGAGCATAGCGAGGATGGGGATCAATCAAAGTGTGATGATTGCCATCAAAAAAATGTTGGATAATAAATTCCCGCTGTTGAGTCGTCAGTTGTTCAACGGGTGTCAAACTCGCTTCTAAATAAGGGTCAAAAGCAGTGCCAGCAATGTAATCTTCTAATTGTAATATCAGCGAAGGAACTAAATTCACCGTTTGGTGTAACTTAGGATACCTTTCTAAAAGTAGTACTAGATCGAGATAATCCTTAGTGCCATGCAAACGCACCCAAGGTAGACGGTAATGCTGACTATTTTTTACAGAAACGCCGCTGTTGGGAGATTTGTACAGCGGCTGATGTTGATGCCAGATAAAGGCGACGTAAAGGGGTTGAGACATAAGAATAGTCAATAGTCAATGGTCAATGGTCAATGGTCAATAGCCAATGGTCAATCAACTCTAGACTGTGGAATGCGTGACTTTTGACTATTGACTCCTAACTTTTAGATTACTTGTTCGACTTCGGCAATTTCTGGAATCATTTCGCGCAGACGGCGTTCAATACCCATTCTCAGTGTCATTGTGGAGCTTGGGCAAGAACCGCAAGCACCTTGCAACCGCAGCTTGACAACAGGACCATCGAGTTCTACGAGCTCCACGTTGCCGCCATCAGAGATTAGATAAGGGCGTAATTCATCCAAGACTGTTTCTACGTTATCAGTTGTCAGTTCCATGAGTTTAGACCTCGTATATGAATGATCGAATTGGGTAATGGGTAATGGGTAATCGGTAATGGGCATTGGTAATAATTCTTTTTCCAGTCCCCAGTAAAGAGTCCCCAGGATTTTATTTTCTCGCTTTATTAAATTGATCGTAGATGCAATTGCAGCTAAATTGCTTTTTGTCCTTTGTCGGTTATCCTGCGTTACAAACTATTGACAAATGACTAAACTTTTGCTAATTCAAGCATAATATTGGAATATTTAAACAGTGTATTAAGGGATAGAGCGGCGTGAACGAGTGATGGTTGCCTACTTCAATCTTGTAAAACCATAACTGGCTGTTGATACAAAGGTACTGTGAATGTGACTGTTGAACCAAGCCCTTCACCCAAGCTGTAAAAATTGACTTCACCACCCATTGCTTCTACTAGCTTCTGAGATATTGCCAATCCTAAACCTGTACCGCCATATTGGCGAGTCCGGGAGCCATCTACTTGCGAGAATAATTGAAAGAGTTTGTCTTGTTTATCTAAAGAAACGCCAATACCAGTGTCTGCTACCCGCACTCTCACCATACCAGGAAATTGCTGGTCTTGAAATATTACTTTTTTGCGAACTACGTCAGCGCTGAGAGTTATACCACCTTCATGAGTGAATTTTATGGCGTTGCCAACCAGATTGATGATTACTTGCTTAAGCCGTAGGTAGTCACCCTGGACAAGAATTTCATCGGAGGTATCGGGGGTTTGCATCTCGAAGCTGAGGTTTTTCTGTTCAGCTTGCATCTGCATGGAATTTCCGACATCACTCAATAACTCGTCCAGATTTACTGAACGAAGTTCGAGATCCATTTTCCCAGCTTCGATTTTGGCAAAGTCTAAGATGTCTTGGATGATATCGAGTAAATGTAAGGATAATTTATGCGCTTCTAGCAAAAATTGGTTTTGTTCTTCGACATCATCTGCCATGCCGTCTAAAATCAGCCGTTGAAAGCCGATCATACCATTTAGGGGGGTACGAATTTCGTGAGATACATTCGTGAGAAATTCGGTTTTGAGACGGGAGGCTTCTTCGGCTTTTTGACGCGCTGCTTCTAATTCTTTATATAATGTGGCGTGAGCGATCGCTGTTCCTAATTGATCTGCCACTTCTTTTGCCAAGTCTAATTCTACTTGTGTCAACTTGTGGCACTCCGAGCGCAAGCTGACGGCAATTAGAGCATTTGGCTGGTCTTGATGACAAGTTGCAACGACTAAAATTTTCTCTTGTCCAAACTTTATTTGCTTAGGCTTATTTTCTACAATTGGTTCTAGGCTTGCCAAAGCTTGAGCAAAAGCAGGTTCAGTTGCTAAATCTATTTCTAAGCCTAGCATTGAGTCAAAACCGGGCTTGTGATACTCTGCTATTATCGATACCTTTGTGCTTTCTTTTTGGTAGGGACAGATAATACAGCGTTCTAACCGCAGTGCTTTTCCTAAACTGTCAACTGTTTGTTGCCAAATAATATCTAAATCTAATGTCCGCCGAATGTTTCTGGTAATTTGACTTACCAGCTTTTGGTATTGATGCGAACTTAAAGCTAATTCTAACTCTGTTGGTTTTGGTGGTGGCAGATGTACTGCTTTTTTGTTGCTTTTTGTTTGTAGCAATCGTCCCATTACTAAAACTGTTGTGGCATCTGTGCCTAAGGTCGGCATAATTGGGCTGATTACCAACTCAAACTCAAATAATTCCTGACGATAGCTAAACCAGCACTGACACCTTTCCGGTATCAAATTTTTCAAAATTCGCCCTAAGCGTTCTAAATAAACAACCTTTTCCACTGGGGCAAAAATTTTATCCCAATTTAGAACGCCGATCATTTCCTCGCAATTTATCCCCAAGCGATCGCCTGCACTCCAATAGAATGTCAGGTAATCTCCTGTGGCATCTTGGGTGTACACCAACTCCGAACTGAGAGTTGGCACTGAGTTATCACTTTTACTGGTAATAGATTTCAGATTCTTCGACAATACATTCGGCAGTTGGGAGTTGGCAGTAATACTCATGACTTGAGTGAAATAGACAAACGAGACTCCGCAAGAGTTTAGCAAAAGCTGCTTAAAGTTTGGCATAAATTATTACAGCTTTGGCATACTCGCAATGTTTTTTTCGCCTATCTTTTATCTAAGACAAAAAAATTTACATTTTTCATCCTTTCTTTATAATTTATCTCTAGAAAGTCAATCATTCCATTCGCCGCGTGGTGGAACTGGTGTACGGTAAGGAGTACGCGTCAGTTCATCATCTCTGGGAACTTCACCGCGCAACCACTGACGAATTGCCACCTCAATCACTTTACTGGGATCGTTGGTCAAATGTTGAATTTGCTCTACTAACTCCGAGTCAAGGTGGATAGCGATTTCTACCTTATCGGCTTGTCTGTTTTCCGCATCGGTAGCTTTCTCTTTCATATTCATAGCTTTATATACTCTACATTCATCTTGTCAAAGGCAATGTGTTGAAGACTGACACACAAGAAGTTGATTTAACAAATCTTTGTTTCTTGGAGTTCCATTCTCGACCCATACTGCCAAAGTAGCAGTTTCAGGTAGAACTCACAATTTTCAGAGAATCCTCACAAAACAATAGCTCTAGAAATTTTCTCACTCAATCAGCAATTTCCGGGCAATCACGAGCGTGCGATCGCTTCTTCATGTGTACAATTTGCAGCTCTTCATGTTTATTGTACGCTTCTAGTTGTTCAATACCAGATGCTATAGATATAGACCTTCATATTTCTGGGCATGGGGCATGGGGCATGGAAAGAATCCTCGGATCGTTCGCTTGCACTTTCAAAGAACTTGTTTAATTCGAGCGTGCCCATTACCCATTAAACAATTGCCCCATTTTCCATTCCCCAATTCCAAGGGCAGCGTAAGCGCGATAGATTGCATTACAATACATGAAGGAAATGGCTCATCTAACCTCGCTTGCCGCTTAATTAAAGAAGTATATGACTGACGTTCCCGCAGATCGCATTCGCAATTTTTGTATTATTGCTCATATCGACCACGGGAAATCTACCCTCGCTGACCGCTTGCTGCAAACCACTGGGACAGTGGATGTGCGGCAAATGAAGGAACAGTTTCTCGACAACATGGATTTGGAACGGGAGCGCGGCATTACAATTAAGCTGCAAGCTGCCCGGATGAATTATAAGGCAAAAGATGGTCAGGAGTATGTACTAAATTTAATTGATACTCCTGGGCATGTGGATTTTTCGTATGAAGTATCGCGGAGTTTAGTTGCTTGTGAAGGCGCACTTTTGGTAGTTGACGCTTCCCAAGGTGTAGAAGCGCAAACTTTGGCGAATGTATATTTAGCACTAGAACATAATCTAGAAATTATCCCAGTTTTGAATAAAATAGACTTGCCTGGAGCAGAACCAGACAGGGTAATTAGCGAAATTGAGGAAATTATCGGTTTAGATTGCAGTAATGCGATTAAGGCTTCTGCTAAAGAGGGAATTGGCATTGATGAAATTTTAGAGTCAATTGTGGAGCGCGTACCACCACCACAGAATACGATAGATAAACCTTTAAGGGCGTTGATTTTCGATAGTTACTACGACAGCTATCGAGGAGTGATTGTTTATTTTCGGGTGATGGATGGCACACTAAAAAAAGGCGATCGCATTTATCTGATGGTGTCGGGGAAAGAATACGACATTGATGAATTGGGTGTACTTTCTCCCACTCAAAAGCAAGTTGATCAACTCCACGCTGGGGAAGTAGGTTATTTAGCCGCATCAATTAGAGCCGTAGCCGATGCACGGGTAGGTGATACAATTACCCTCAGTGCCAAAAAAGCCTCAGAACCTTTGCCCGGTTACACCGAAGCTAAACCGATGGTCTTTTGTGGAATGTTCCCCATCGATGCTGACCAATTTGAAGACTTACGGGAAGCTTTAGAAAAGCTGGAACTCAACGATGCTGCGTTGCACTACGAACCAGAAACCTCTAGCGCTATGGGATTTGGCTTTCGTTGTGGGTTCTTGGGGTTGCTGCACATGGAAATTGTCCAAGAACGCTTGGAACGGGAATATAATCTTGATTTAATTATTACAGCGCCGTCAGTAGTTTACCAAGTGACAACCAACAAGGGTGAAGTGCTGTACATCGATAACCCCAGCCGTTTACCTGCACCCAATGACCGAGAAAAGATTGAAGAACCTTACGTTCAGGTAGAAATGATAACCCCAGAAACCTACGTAGGTAGTTTGATGGAGTTGTCGCAAAATCGGCGCGGTGTCTTTAAAGATATGAAGTATCTTACCAAAGGACGTACCACACTGACTTACGAGCTACCTTTGGCAGAAGTTGTCACCGACTTCTTTGACCAAATGAAATCGCGATCGCGCGGTTACGCAAGTATGGAAT
>CASBQC010000333.1 GCA_949127805.1 Nostocales cyanobacterium PMM_0081 | reverse complement strand
AGAACGCACATTTGGTGTGTCATTCAAAATTATGCCTTGATACTCCACCCAAGCATGAGCTTGAAACTCTCCTAACTCACGTCGCACTCCAATTCGTAATTCACTGACGATACCTTGACGATGCAGTAGAAACCACAAAACGAGGGATTTTTTCAGGCAATTCGTCCAAAGTTGACTGTATTGAGTTGCCATTCCCACTATCCGAGCAGTTTTCTGCACTTGGGGTAGCAGTGCTTCAGATGATATCGATATTGCTTGAGAAGAAAACTGACTTAGAGCCTTTTGTGTTCGTTGCATTCCCCAGAGTTGCAAAGAGAGTGCAACCAAAGGTAACAAGATAAAAGCTTGGACTAAAAGCGATCGCTCTCTCCAAGAAAGCCCAGCCAAGGTCAATATTTTCCGAAGCACTATCTTAAAATAAGCCATAGTCAACAAATTTTCTCATCAGCTACCGTAAAATTACTATGAATGCAGTGTCTTTAAAGTAGTTCCCTGATTTGTGCGGTGTTTCCGATTTCAGCACTCGATGCTTACGTTTATTTACTGATATCTTGGACCGCGATTCAAATCGCAACATTGCGCCTACAAAGCTCCGAAGTTCTGATCGCCATGCAAGTTATAATGCTTTATCGCATCACAAAGCAGTCTTCGCTTTTGAATTACTGATAACTTTTCTGTCAAAAATACTAGGCTGAATCATAACCACTTATGTAAAATTAGCACAACAGATTATCGGTGATATCGCTTAATCAAAAATAATAGCGAAACTTTACAATAGCTTTAATATCGCAACTCAAGTAAAACTGCCTAATTGTCTGCATCATGACTATTAGTTTTTTCGGAAAAAGTTTCTCGATCGCGCTAGCAGTAATCACTTACGAGTTAGTGACAAGCATACTACATAGACTGGCTTGCTAATATTCATTTGTGAAATTGAGCGATCGCGGCGATCGCTCAATTTTGTCGGTAATTTTCTTTAGAAGAGTCAAAAGACGGCAAACACCACTATATAGTTACGGTTCACCCTAACTACTGAAAGTGTTTATTCTCATACATTAGACGAAGTGAGAGCAAATAAATCAATGAGCCGATTAGACAAGCCTTGAAGCAACCGTCCCAAACAAGGTTCGGGAAACCCTCCTTCATAGACTGCCTGCACAGGCTCAGTATATATATCAGCATAGCCTAGGATTAAAACCCTTGGATTGCCAAAAAAAGGTATTCATGCTGAACTAGCTGCTTTCTTAACTCAGTTGGTTCAAAATTTAGTCCTAATTCTCCCATTCGTTTTCATTCGTTTGTAGTTATACGGAGCCAGCACTTAAAATGGCAAAAGTAGTAGGAATTGACTTAGGTACGACAAACTCCTGCGTCGCAGTGATGGAAGGTGGTAAACCCACAGTTATTGCCAACGCAGAAGGATTTCGGACAACGCCTAGTGTGGTAGCATTTGCCAAAAATGGCGATCGCTTGGTTGGACAAATTGCCAAGCGTCAAGCGGTGATGAACCCGGAAAACACCTTTTACTCGGTGAAACGTTTCATCGGACGCCGTCACGACGAAGTAACCAAAGAAACTACTGAAGTTTCTTACAAAGTTATGAGCAGCAGTGGCAACGTCAAGATAGAATGTCCCGGACTTAACAAAGCGTTTGCCCCAGAAGAAATTTCTGCACAAGTTCTTCGCAAACTAGTTGAAGACGCAAGCAAATATCTTGGTGAAACTGTCACCCAAGCTGTAATTACCGTTCCCGCTTACTTCAACGACTCGCAACGCCAAGCCACCAAAGATGCTGGTAAAATTGCGGGGATCGAAGTTCTGCGGATTATCAACGAACCTACCGCAGCTTCACTAGCATACGGGTTTGACAAAAAAAGTAACGAAACCATCTTAGTATTTGACCTTGGTGGTGGTACTTTTGACGTATCTGTCCTCGAAGTTGGTGACGGTGTATTTGAAGTACTAGCCACATCTGGTGATACTCACCTTGGTGGTGACGACTTCGATAAAAAAATCGTTGACTATTTAGCCGACCAGTTTAAGAAAGACGAAGGTGTTGAACTTCGTAAAGACAGACAAGCTTTACAACGTCTGACAGAAGCCGCAGAAAAGGCAAAAATTGAGCTTTCTAGCGTCAGCCAAGCAGAAATAAACTTGCCATTTATCACCGCTACCCAGGATGGTCCTAAGCACCTGGATATGACGTTGACTCGCGCTAAGTTTGAAGAACTGTGTTCTGACTTAATCGATCGCTGCCGCATTCCTGTTGAAAATGCGCTGCGTGATGCTAAATTAAGCAAAACCGATATTGATGAAGTCGTGTTAGTTGGTGGTTCTACCCGCATTCCTGCCGTGCAACAGGTGGTGAAAACTGTTTTGGGTAAAGAACCTAACCAAACCGTTAACCCCGATGAAGTTGTAGCCGTTGGTGCTGCTATTCAAGCGGGTGTGCTTGCTGGTGATGTTACGGGCATCCTGTTGTTAGATGTATCACCTTTGTCCTTGGGTGTAGAAACCTTAGGTGGTGTGATGACCAAGATTATCCCTCGCAACACCACCATTCCTACCAAGAAATCGGAAGTCTTCTCTACTGCCGTGGATGGTCAAACCAACGTGGAAATTCACGTCCTCCAAGGGGAACGCGAAATGTCCAACGATAATAAGAGTTTGGGAACCTTCCGACTTGATGGTATTCCCCCAGCACCTCGTGGTGTACCCCAAATTGAAGTGACTTTTGACATTGACGCTAACGGTATTCTCAACGTTACCGCTAAAGACAAAGGCACTGGTAAGGAACAGTCTATCAGCATTACAGGCGCTTCTACTCTCGATAAAACCGATGTTGAGCGCATGGTAAGAGAAGCTGAACAAAACGCTTCTACTGACAAAGACCGTCGTGAGAAAATTGAACGCAAGAATCAAGCCGACTCTTTGTCATACCAAGCTGAGAAGCAGTTGCAAGAATTGGGTGATAAAGTTCCCGAAGCTGACAAAACCAAAGTTGAAGGTTTGGTGAAAGACTTACGAGATGCTGTCTCTAAAGAAGACGACGAGCAAATCAAGAAGCTGATGCCAGAATTACAACAAGCACTATTTGCTGTTGGTAGCAATCTTTATCAACAAGGTGGTGCCGGTGCTACTGGAGGTGCTGAACCTCAAGATGGCGGTCCTACCTCTTCTGGTCGCGGTAGCGGTGATGATGTGATTGATGCTGATTTCACTGAATCTAAATAAGTAGCTAATCGCTAATAACAAAACCATCCAAGGTCTATCCTTGGGTGGTTATTTTTATTTGTTAATTAATTCATGGTTATGGAATGAAAAGCTCACGCAAAGCCGCAGAGACGCAAAGGAAGAAGGAGAGAAAAAGTGGGATATCCACAATACACACCTTGGATGCTGAAAGGCTACGCTATTTCAACTGTGCATTTAGTCGATGTTGACAAAGTGCGATCGCTTATCCCCTTAGAGTTAAATATTATCTCTGTATTGCCTGGGAAAACTCTGAGTGTGGTATATTTATCTTATTATGGGTCGGGTTCGGTGTTGGAATACAGCGAGTTAATTGTCGCCCCGGCAATGGTTAGTTATCAAGGTAAATTCGGTGGTTGGATTTCGCATATTTATGTGGATAATCCTGATTCTGTGGCTGGTGGTCGAGAGATTTGGGGACTACCAAAGGAAATGGCTGAGTTTACTTGGGAAGATAATCAGCGTGTAACTGTTCGTCAGGATAACAAAATTTTATGTAGTCTTGATTATAAGCAACAAAGCTTGGCTTGGCGACAACGGTTAGGCGGTTCTGCTTTTAGTACGATGGGTAATGATTTGTTAATGTTTGACGCTGAATTTGAGTCTCGTTTGGGTTTGATTGGTTCTCGGTTAGAAGTCCCTACTGAAAGTCCTTTTGCTGGGATTAATTTAGGTCAGCCTTTTTTAACCGTGAGGTGTGAGGAGATGAGTTTGCAGGTTGCGGCACCGCAAGTTGTGGGACAAACAAATGACTAAATGGGGCGTATTCTTGTAGGATTTGCTAGTAAGAAATAACATATTTGAGTCAAACGTGCCACTATAGGAAATATAGCGCCAACCAAATTCAGTAATAGGAAGGCAGGCATAACGTAGTGCAGATAACATTTTTAGGGACGAGTTCTGGTGTACCCACGCGATCGCGCAATGTTTCTAGTGTTGCCCTGAGATTACCACAAAGGGCAGAAATGTGGTTATTTGATTGTGGCGAAGGTACTCAGCATCAAATTATACGGAGTGAGCTAAAAATCAGCCAACTCTCCCGAATTTTTGTCACTCACATGCACGGCGACCACATTTTTGGTTTAATGGGTCTTCTGGCTACTTGCGGTTTAGCTGGGAATGTAGACCGAATCGATATTTATGGTCCACCGGGATTGAATGAATATTTGCAATCTGCCTCGCGCTATTCGCATACTCACTTTTCTTACCCCTTAAAAGTTCACGCTGTCAGTCCGGGTATAATTTACGAAGATGATGAATTTACCGTTAGCTGCGGTCTTTTGCACCATCGCATTCCCGCTTTCGGCTACCGCGTCGTCGAAAAAGACCGTTCCGGACGCTTTGATATCGAAAAAGCGAAAGAATTGCAAATTCCTCCCGGTCGAATTTACGGTCAACTCAAGCGGGGTGAAACTGTTACTCTGAGTGATGGACGAATAATTGACGGTACTCAATTGTGTGGACCGACAGAAATTGGACGCAAAATTGCTTATTGTACAGATACAGTTTTTTGTAACGGCGCGGTAGAATTAGCACACGATGCAGATGTGTTAATTCATGAAGCGACTTTTGCCCATCAAGATGCAGATATGGCTTTTCAACGCTTGCACTCCACAACTACAATGGCAGCGCAAACAGCTTTAGGTGCAGGGGCACATCGGTTAATTATGACTCATTTCAGCCCCCGCTACGCTCCAGGAAATTCCATAGAGTTAAAGGATTTACTTCACGAAGCCCGTGCTATTTTTCCGAAGACAGATATGGCTTATGATTTTTTCACCTATGATGTCCCTAGACGCCGGGAAGTAGAGTTAACCAAGGCAGGAGTTTGAATTTGGGCTTTGGGATTGAACTGTAGGGGAGGGGTTTCCCTGCCCTTATGCAATAGACATCTCCGAAAAAGAATGTAGAGACGTAGCACTTGGTAGTCTCTACAAGGGTTTCGGGCAACGCATAGTTCATTTCCACTCCTATGTCTAATAAATATATAGCGGTTCTCGGTTGCGTCCAATACACTAACCTAACCCCCAACCCCTTCCCTACTAGGGAAGGGGAGTAAGATTGTGTATTGCACTCAAATGGAAACCGCTATAATTTAAAATCTTAAATCATATCATGTTCGACAAATCACACATGTTGTAGAGACGTTCGGTCCGGAACGTCTCTACAACGATTAAAATGTTTTTATGAATATTAATTAAGGGGACATGATATCAAATTAACCCATTCATCAAAGTTATCATTGACCAACAATTTTTTACCTGTAAAATCCACACCTTCTGCGCCTATAGTAGTAGTAATAACAGGTAAACCAGCCTCTAACATTTCCAGAGTTTTTAGTTTAATACCAGCCCCTTTGAGTAAAGGAACAACACCTATCTCAGCTTTTTCAAAAAATGCGGTAGGGTCTTCGACAAAGCCAGTTACAATAATATTATCACTCTTTAGTGCCAAAAGTTTTTTAGTTGGACTAGAACCGACAATATAAAGTTTGAATTCTGGGTCTTTTTGCCGCAACTTATAAAAGTAATCAACAAAGGTGAGAATAGCTTGTTCATTTTCTGGTCTACTCATCGCTCCCCAAAATAGTAAGCTTTTTTTCTCGATTTTTTCTGGATGACGCTTTACTTGATAAATAAAGTTACTAAGTTGAGGAGGTTTGACAATAATTCTTTGTTCAGGAATACTAAACAAAGAAGTCAAAAGATCGCGGTCTTTTTTAGAGAGAACCCATAACTCATTCGCTGTGGAGTAAAGGGTTTTTTCATATTGAAAAATTCTTGCTACTTCAATACCCAAAATAAAGTTAGTCTCTGCTTTTCTTAAAAAGGATTGAGAGACAACATCATGTATACTAATTACAGTCTTAGTTTGTTTTGAATTAATTTGCTGCTTGATAAACTCTAAATACACCGCAGCATGTGAATATTCAAAGTGAATTATGTCGTATGTATTTTGTTTTAGTAATTCTTGCAGCTTGTTAATAACCGCTGTTTGCCAACGGGTAGAGAACTTAAAAGGAATGTGAATATGAGTTAAGGAAGCGGTAATTTTGTTGAGTTGAGAAAGTGGATAAAGGAAAAGGCGATCGCTAAATTTTTCTTTTAAATCTTTAGCTGCAATTACTTCAGCTTTATTAGCTATAACTACTACATCAACTGTACCATAACTTGCATACTCTTCCAAATTTCTAAACGCTATCTTTTGTCCAGCTTGGGGATACTCATTTGTAGGTGCGTGAGCCGAAAGAAATAAAATTCTTGACATATAATCATATGATGCGATCGCAAATTAACCATAATAAAAAAATCTAAAACCCTGTAGAGACTACCAAGTGCTACGTCTCTACAATATAGGCAATAAACCTCACATATTACCATTACCACTTACCGTAATCATCCGAGACTGGTTGTTTGATATATCTGTTAATAAAAGCTTTTACTTTTCTTGCCGTTGGTGGTTTAAGAAAATACCTCGCAGGAATAGCAAACACTTCATTGAAAACCCATGTTATATAAGCTTTACTCCGTTGAGAATCTAAATTATTTTCTTCGTATTTAGCAGCTTGCTTACTTACTTTCCAGCATTCTTTAATTAATTTTGCTCTCTCGAAAAAGTTAGCAGCAGAACTCATCCCATTCAGCGAGTAAGCAGCAAGGGGAGTATCAACATAATGAAACTTCAAACCAGAAATAAATAAACGCAGAATCAAATCGTAATCCCCAGCAATTTTATATTTTAAGTCATACAAACCAACCAAATCATATGCCGATTTTTTAATAAAGCACGATGGATGATTCAACGTAAATCTGATTGGTAATTTTTCCAAGTCACCAGGTAAAAAAGTAGCAACATATTCTCCTTCAAAGTAGTTATTTATAGGAGAATAAAGTACATCAATATCTGAATGGTTGCTAAATTCTTGCTCTACTATCTTAATCGCACCATCTTGATACCAATCGTCAGAATTTATAATACCTATTATGTCTTTGGTTGCAAGGCTAATTCCTTTATTCATTGCATCATAAGCACCTGCATCTGGCTCAGAAATCAATACATCTATATCTGCATACTTTTTGATAATTTCACAGGTTCTATCTGTAGAGCCACCGTCAATGATAATATATTCAAGATTACAGCTTCTCTTTTGAGAAATAACACTTAATATTGTTTTTTCAATAGTTTTTTCTGAATTAAAACTTGGT
>CASBQC010000332.1 GCA_949127805.1 Nostocales cyanobacterium PMM_0081 | reverse complement strand
GCACCATTGGGAATATCTAACTCAATATTTGGTCCCCGGTCTAGTACTTCAATATCCCACTGACCACGGCTAGCGGTTTCAAATACAACATAACGTCCGTCTGGACTGAGATGAGGATTTCTGATCCAGCCGCGATAGATTGGGGTGAGGATTTGCGATTGTTGGGTAGCGCGATCGTAAAGTGCCACAACTGGTCTACCTTGGTCGCTAGTAATGTAAGCAATATAACGCCCTGTGTAGCTTAAACTTGGACTTTCGGCAATTGTATCCGCTCGGTTTAAGCGCGGTGTCGGAATAAATTGTTGCTGTTGCAAGTCATACACCAATAATTGGTGAACACCATTGCGATTTGAGACAAACGCTAAAAAACGACCATTTCCACTCAAACTTGGTTGCTCTTCAGTGTAACGACTGTTGAGGGAATTGGAACCAATTGGGATAATGCTGGAATTACACGATACAAGTAAGCTTGTGAAGCTAAAGATAAGACTCCAATAAAATCGTCTTTGGAGCCAAATTATCGGTGTAAATTTTGTCACCTCAAATGTTTTTCATCGCAATTCTTGCGACACTCACCTAAGCTTTATTAAATATCATCAAATTTAGTCGAATTATCGGACTCTTCATCTGGCTGTTCAAGAGGTTTGTAATCTACGTATTCAGTAGGCGTTGCATCATCTTCGCGTTCTCTACGCACAGGAGAGTCATTAGGCGATCGCCTTCTTCTTGCTCTGGGAGTTTCATCTTCAGTGTTTTCCGGGCGGGAATTGCCATTACTACCACCACGACGCTCCGGTTTTCTCACCTCACCAGAATTGTCCCAATCATCAACTTTTTGCCGAGAAGAAGAACCCCATTCATCATCCTCAGTTCTTTCTGGGGTACGATTTACAGGACGCCGAGAACTAGGACGACGTGGTTTGTCTGTGGTTTCTGGTTTTTCGCGAGTATTACGACGTTCCGAACGACGTGGTGCTTCATCACTGTAATAATCATCGCCTCTGGAGCGATCGTCCTTACTACCCCGAATCCGAGCACGTGGGCGTTCCGTTTCATAATCATCATAAGGCAGTGGTTCTAACTCTGCATCCACCTCAGCCTTATAGCGGCGATTATAAGAATAGTTCTCGCTGACATCTCGACCATCATCGACAATTTTCGTATTCCGCTTCGCTTGCTCAGTCGCAATACCCCGCAAGCGAATACTTTCAACTGCAAAAAACACAGTTGTACCAACCAAAAGTAGCTGACCAAATTGCAAAATCGGGTCTAGGCGCCATCCTTGGAAGACAAGAATAAAGCCGCACAGCAAGCCCACGGCTGCAAAAAAGATATCTTGGTCTCTTGACAGTTCTGGACGCACAGAGCGGAGAAAATACAGAGCTGCCCCAGCCACAGCCAGGAAAATTCCTAGGAAAGTGGCTGGAGTTGCTCCCACATTTACCTGAGCCAGGAAACTGGCTGAGTTCAGCCCAAAATTTATCATTGGTATTTTCCTAATATCACATCTATGTTAGCGATTAAAATCATTAGTCTAATCAAGAACAAAATATTAATGTAGAGACACGAGCGGGTCGCATCTCTACATTCAAAACATGTGTCTGCTAGCTAAGTATACCCTTCACTCGCATTTAAGGAATCAATGTTCCGATTACAACCAGGCATTTAGCTTACAAACAATTGCTTGTGAGAGTCAAACCAACTCCGCCAATTGTTCTTAACGCTGGATTTTATCTTTTTGGCTAATAAAAATCAGACCAACAGTCGCCGGAACAACGACAATTATTCCACCCAACAGAAGACTCCAAAGGAAATTTGCTAAAGAAGGCGTCATAGATTTCAACATGAATTTACACTCTTCATCATAATTCTAATGTTGTATCAGTTCCTTGAAAAGCCTCCAAGCATTAACTCCTAAACTTACTGACGAAGTTAACAAACAATTAAATCAACTGCGCTTCGATGTTCGGTTATCTTACCACGCAGACGAGTCAAAGCTTGTGGTTATGGAGCGATCGCATTCAGATAAAATATTATAAACCAGGGCTCGCTAGCAGCACGCAATCAACTGAGTATCTATAAGGGCTTTAGGATTACAAACTCGGAGTAATTGAGTATAAATCCTTATCATTGATTGAAATAAAATTATAAATAGTGCTTTACAAAGCTTAAAATTTTTTCATCTGTACGGAGAGTAGCTCAAACCAATGACTGGTGTTAACCTTACCGCTTTAATTCTCGGTCTACTATTGGGACTGATGATATTGTTATTTATTTTCCGGATAATTCTTACCTGGTATCCCCAAGTAGATTTAAATCGTTTGCCCTTTAATTTAGTTGCTTGGCCCACAGAACCTTTCTTAGTGCCATTGCGAAAGATTGTACAACCCATCGGCGGAGTAGACATTACCCCCATCATCTGGGTAGGAATCCTCAGTCTGCTGCGAGAAATTCTTCTAGGTCAGCAAGGACTGCTGACCATGATGACTCGTGTATAGTCAGGGATAGGGCATAGGGCATAGGGCATTTGGTAATTATTCTTTTTCTAGTCCCTAGTCCCTAGTCCCTAGTCCCTAGTCCCTAGCTATTGTTCATCTCCTGCACAAAATTGGTGTAAACATTACCTGACAAAAACTGGGGATTTTCCATAATTCTTTGATGAAATCCGATAGTTGTAGGTAATCCGGTAATTGCACATTCGCGTAATGCTCGTTTCATGCGGTTAATAGCTGTTTGGCGATCTGGTCCCCAAACAATTAATTTGCCGATGAGCGAATCGTAGTACGGAGGAATTTGGTAATCAGTGTAAACATGGGAATCAATGCGAACACCGGGACCTCCAGGGGGAAGATAGCCGCTGATACGTCCGGGGGCTGGGCGAAAGTCGTGGTCTGGGTCTTCGGCGTTGATGCGGCATTCGATCGCATGACCCCGCAAGACTACTTGCTCTTGATTTATTTTGAGTCTTTCCCCTTGAGCAATGCGAATTTGTTCGCAAACCAAGTCTATGCCGGTAATCATCTCCGTAACTGGATGTTCAACTTGAATCCGGGTGTTCATTTCCATAAAGTAGAATTTACCGGATTTATCCAAGAGAAACTCGATTGTACCTGCGCCAGTAAAGTTAATGAAATGGGCAGCTTTGACGGCAGCTTCTCCCATTTTTTCTCGCAAATCTGGGTCTAGACCAGGGCTGGGAGCTTCTTCTAGTAGCTTTTGATTGCGACGCTGAATTGAGCAATCCCGTTCGCCTAGGTGGATGACATTACCGTAATTATCCGCCAAAATTTGAAATTCAATGTGGCGCGGACGTTCGATAAATTTTTCTATATAAACGCCTGAATTCCCAAAAGCGGCTCCGGCTTCACCTTGTGCTGCGAGAAAAAGTTTGACAAATTCGCTTTCATCTCGCACCAAACGCATACCGCGTCCACCACCACCAGCGGTGGCTTTGACCATCACTGGATAACCGATATGTGAAGCGATCGCTAATCCTTCTTCGTCAGACTCTACCAACCCATCACTACCCGGTACAGTCGGAACCCCGGCTTTTTGCATGGTTTCTTTTGCCGTGGATTTATCCCCCATTAAGCGAATCGCTTCGGGAGATGGACCAATAAATGCAATATGATGATCTGCACAAATTTCTGCAAACCTGGCATTTTCTGACAAAAAGCCATAACCCGGATGAATAGCGCTAGCATTGCGCGTCAGTGCCGCAGCAATAATATTCGGAATATTCAAATAACTTTTACTGCTGGCAGGCTCGCCAATGCAAACCGCTTCATCGGCAAGCTGGACGTGGAGAGCGTTACGATCAACTGTAGAGTGAACTGCAACAGTAGCAATCCCCATTTCCTCACAGGCACGGAGAATGCGAAGCGCAATTTCTCCCCGATTGGCAATTAATATTTTATCAAACTTCATCTTCTAGCTTCGATATCAGTACCAGTAGATTGACATTCTCTCCTATCCAATTTGAAACAACGCTTTCGTGTTATTGCAAATTATGACAACAGATTCCCTAGCCTCATTCATAGTGAGCGTTGCTAAGATCTTGGAGGCGCACTACCTCTACGGGTCTTAACTAGACTAGCAACACGAATGCTATTAATCTATGTCAGTTCGCCGAATCAAGGCAGTAAGAGCGCTTCTGCGTGCGTTCCACGAACTGACGGTGGAAGCAGATTGGCAGCACTTCTCGGGCACACCCCATTTAATATCTCTTGTGCAACTGCTAAATTTCTGTCAGTCTGATATCCGTATTTGGAAAATTTTTGAATCTGTACACTTAAATAAATTAAATTTTTAGGAAATTAGCTCTTACTTTACTATATTTGTTTTTTTATGCTATATTCTATTTTCAGACAACTTATGCGGATGTGGCGGAATTGGTATACGCGCACGCTTGAGGTGCGTGTGGGCAATGCCCTTGCGAGTTCGAGTCTCACCATCCGCATTTTTGAATTTATAGTCAAAAGTCAAAGGTCAACAGTTAATGCTCAAAAAACATTGGACTGTTGACCTTTGAACTATGGACTTTGAACTTAATGCTGATTTTTTATGCTTTTATATAGATAAGTGAAGTTTTGTAAAAACGTTGACTGCTACTTTTAAATCGACAAACAACTTAACATTACCCGCCGGCTGGCATCGCCTCTCTCCCATTTGGCAAGGTGACACAGAAGCCATTCAAAAAGGTCTGCCTCACACTCAGCTAGCACCGAGTTGGCAAATGCTACTTTTGGGTGACGGTTCCCCGACACGGCATTTGGAATTGCTTACAGGTGAGCCAACGGAAGTGGATGTCATCGACATGTCATTAATTGGCATGGATTTGGATAATGCTCCCGACCTAATCCAAGCTGTGCCAGCACCGAGACTGCGGCGGCAAGTTTGGCTGCGTACGGCTTCTGGTCAAAGATTGGCGTATGCTACTTCATGGTGGGAAGCGTCTCATGTAGATGAGTATTTGCAAAACCGTTCATTACCTATTTGGGCAAGTTTGGCTCGTCTCCGCACAGAGTTATATCGCGATGTCCAAGGAGTTTATTACGGTTACTCAGATGCGTTACAGTCGGGTTTTGGTGTAAACGGACCTTTTTGGGGTCGTCACTATTTGTTTTGGCATCATGGACAGCCTCTGACTTTAATTTATGAAGTTTTTTCGCCTTACTTAACAAAATATTTGGGACCATGCAGGTGAATTCTGTTAATGGTAAGGTTTAGCGCTAGGCAGGTGGGGAATTAAAAATTATTTTTGTGTCGCCAATTTTTAATTTTAAAAGCGAATCTTGGCATTAATTGATAAAATATTACGCCCGCTTAATTACTGCAAAGAAAAGATTTTTGTAGTCAGGACTTCAGTCCTCACTACTGTGTTTGCCAGTACTTTGTGACGACTCCACACACTAATGCTTCGCATATAGTGTGGGCTTCTCCAAACTCCGAAGAGTAGAGAGAACTTCCTTCGAGGTACTATCAGTTGTAGAGTGACCCACAACAATCTTTCCTCTACGGCGGTTTATAGTCGGGAACTCGCCCAGCCCGACTCTTTT
>CASBQC010000331.1 GCA_949127805.1 Nostocales cyanobacterium PMM_0081 | reverse complement strand
GTAACGCGTAGGTGTCTTGGCGACAGCAATTCTCTATCTAGAGTACCAACATAAATTTTGATTGTTTGGTCAATGTACCCGGAAATGAAAAACCACCAACCGATAAACCCACCCAAACTAAACCTAAACCGGCTGGAGGAAGTTCCAGCACCTCAAGTAAGAATTTGGTAGCGTTGGCAGAAGCGGATGGCTCTTTTACAACTTTAACTAAGGCTTTGAAAGCAGCTGGATTGACAGGGATTTTAGAAGGTAAAGACAATTACACCATTTTTGCACCCACGGATGCGGCATTTGCTAAATTACCACAAGATGCGGTGCGCGATTTGTTGAAGCCAGAAAATAAAGAAGTATTGGTCAAGCTTTTGACTTATCATGTGGTAAAAGGTCAAGTATTATCTACCGATTTGAAATCTGGCGAAGTGAAAAGCGTTGAAGGCGGTGCGATCAACGTTAAAGTTGATCCGGCAACTGGTGTAACCGTTAATGAAGCTAAAGTGGTTAAGGCAGATATCAGAGGTAGCAATGGTGTTATCCATGCGATCGATCAGGTGATTTTGCCTCCTGATTTGTAATCTCATAAGTTTTCAGATGTGAATAATAACAACCCGTTCTAACTAACATTTGGACGGGTTTTGTAACCTGCTTGATAGTGAAAATTGTTATCTGTTTTCAGCCTCAAGATTGGGTAAAGAGCGCTGATACTGTTTCACCAAAACCTTGATACAAATACAGACCTGTAGAGACGTAGCACTTGGTAGTCTCTACAAGATTCATATGTATCACTATTAACGTGAAATGGTATGACAGGTACAGAAAGTGCTATTTCACTCAATGCTTTTTAAACCTTGCTCAAATTCATCGATACACTGAAGTGAATTTGTAATTAAAGCGCATTGAGAAAGTAGCGAAATGTCTAACTCTGGTAAAAACTCGCTCTTTATGATGCGCTCGTACCCATAGGTATCTACAAATCGTTTGGGGATTTCTTCTCGCAAATGGTATAAGTTGAGTTCGTTGCTTTTCCACATCCAAACTTCTTTTACACCAAGTCTTTGATAAGTCTCCAGCTTGTCAATATTACCGCTAGTCATATTGACCTCTATAGCAATGTCTGGAATATTTTTTTCTTCTCCTATGCAGTAGCATTCATCTGGTTCAACACCAGCTTTTTTAGCCTTATTTCTAAAAGTAGTGCTTCCCATAGGTATACAGTTAATGCGCTTTCTATACATATAATGCTCTAGGAGCATAGCCAGATTTTTTTTTACTTTTTCATGTCTAATTGACGGTGACACAATTTCTAATATCCCATCCAAGTAAGTAACGCGGTAATGAGAGTTATCTTCCAGTTTGGCTAACAACGCCTCATAAGTTTCCCATCTGACGTAAGAAGTTATAAATCTTTGCTCAGAGTCATCTACGTGTAGCAGTTCTGATTCTTCTATAAGTTCTTTGAGGGTGTTGACCATAATCACTTCTCCACATTGTTGGACTAATTTGCCTTAATCACAGAAGCTTTTGCGAAAATTGCTACTTGCGTGTGTAGCGATGCTTCACGCCAATGGGGAAATATTCTGGGTCGCCGATCGCTGCTAATATAATTTGAGGCATTTGATATTCTGGGGGGACATAGTTAGCAAACTCGCTATTGAGGCGCTTTAATTGTGAGAGAATTGAATTAGCGATCGCTTGAGTTTTCTCTTCACTACCTTCCACCTCAGGCGCCAACTCCACAACTACAGATAAAAAGCGATTCTTATCTGCATCTTCTTTCACCTGCAATACAAACTTACCCGTCACCCATTCTTTAATTACTGGTTGCTCTAATCCTACCGTTACATTTTCTGGGTAAATATTCGCCCCAAAGTAAGAAACTGTAAAATTAGAACGTCCGAAAACATAAACAAAAGGTAAAGAATTAATCCCTCTCACTATAGCCCGCGCAGGCTGGCTTTGTTCGTGTAGCCCCAGGCTTCCAGCCTGCGGGTTCTGGTTCTGGTACGATTGCGGTTGCGGGTTCATTGTAACACCCTGATTTTCTAACTCTGCTACAGGATTAAATCCCCACTCTGCCAAAAATTCCAACATGGCATCATAACTAATTATTCCACCAGTATCTAAAATGTTATAACGCACCAAAGGGATGCCATTATCTCCCGTAAAGAACAACGTACCATTTTCAACTTCAAAAAAGCGGCTTATCGGGTCATACTGAAGCAAAGTAGGTAAACGAGATTCCCCAAATAAAGCTTTCGCAGCATCAGGATTTTCTGCCAAAAAACGGCGAATACAAATACTTAAAGGTGTTTCATTCCCTAAAACCCCTGCATCCGCAGTTCCATAAAGTGATGCTGAATCGTAACAGAAATTTTCCGAACCTATTCTTTCACTAACCAAACTGCGCCATTCTTCACTAAATACTTCTCCCGCCATAACTAGCTTAACTTGATATTGCTGCCATTCCACACCACGAGCAATACCAGTGTCAATTACATCTTTCAAAAATGGCGGATATCCTAACAATACAACTTGCTCGAAAGCTGAACCAAGTTCCTGCACAACTCGCAATATTTCTTCTTTGTTATTACCTGGTGTGATTACAGTGATAGGATAACCTTTGCTGGCAAGATAGCGACAACAATTAGTTGTAAACATTCCACCTACCCAGGTTCCTAAAGTGAAACAAATCACAGCTAAAGTGCTTTTGTCATCTGCATGAAAGCTGTCGTGAAATATCTGCTCAAAGCGTACAGCAATTTGCAGTTCATCTGCGAAGAAACGTGTCCAAAATGTCGGTTTACCTGTGGAACCTGAGGAAGCCGCTATCATATCACATGCTTGTAGCTGTCCGTTACGACACAAATCAGCTAAAGGATGACGCGATATATAATTTTCTTTGGTAATCAAAGGTAATTTTTGGAAATCCTCAAAAGTTTGGATGGAAGCGGGATTTATATTCTGTTGTGCTAAAAAAGTCCTGTAAGCCGGTACGTTAGCAGCGATTTCGTGAAATAATGCCAAGGCTGCTGATTCGCTTTTAGTGTTTACATGCCGTTGTAGTAGCGTTTCTAAAGGTGTAGTTATAAACTCTTGAAAAGCTTTTATTGCCCGCTGCTGTTGTGATTCGGTGTTCATGGTACTTATATTTTTATGATTATCGTTAGGGGGAGTGGAGGAGTGGGAGAGTGGGAGAGGGGG
>CASBQC010000330.1 GCA_949127805.1 Nostocales cyanobacterium PMM_0081 | reverse complement strand
TTCACACATATTGACCATTGACTCTTGACTCTTGTCCCCCTTGTCCCCTTGTCCCCTTATCCTAAGTCAACGCCTGGGCGCCGCCAACAACCTCTAGAATTTCTTGGGTAATTGCGGCTTGTCGGGCTTTGTTATATGACAAAGAGAGAGATTTAATCAATTCGCCGGCGTTGTCGCTGGCGTTGTTCATTGCTGTCATCCGTGCAGCTAGTTCGCTGGCGGCTGATTCTTGTAACGCCCGCAATAGCTGGTTACTCAGATACAATGGCAATAGAGAATCAAGAATCTGCACTGGATCTTGCTCAAAAATCATATCGCGGGGAAAAGCGCGAACTGTGGTAATGACTTTCTCGCGTTGCACTTCAAATTGACCACCACGACTTGTGAGGCGGAAAATTTCGTCGTCACCAGCTTCTAGACCTTGAACGTCAAAAGGAAGCAAAGTTTGCACCACAGGGCGAGAACTAACCAGGGAGATGAACCTGGTGTAGACTAGCTCTACACGGTCTACGCTTTCTGAAAGGAACAAATCAAGCAGTTGATCGGCAATTTCATTTGCTTCAGATGCGACAGGAATTTGTTCTAAACCTGTGTAAGTTCCATCAATTGGCTGTTCTCGGCGTTTGAAGTACTGAATAGCTTTGCGTCCTACTAGTACAAACTTGTAGTTTACGCCTTCTGCTGTGAGTTCCTTGGCGCGATTTTCGGCACGACGAATAACGTTGGTGTTGTAACCACCACATAAACCCCGATCGCCTGATATTACCAACAACGCGACAGACTTAACATCGCGTTTTTTCAGAAGTGGTAAATTTGCTTCTTCAAACCGCAAGCGAGTTTGCAACGCATACAAAACTTGTGCCAAGCGATCGGCAAAGGGACGGGTAGCAATTACTTGTTCTTGAGCGCGACGCACTCTAGCTGCTGCTACCAGTCGCATCGCTTCTGTGATTTTTTTGGTGTTTTTGACCGATTGAATGCGATCGCGTATTGCTTTGAGATTAGCCATAATTTTGTCCTTAGTCCTTAGTCCACAGTCAATAATCCAGAGTCCAGAGAAAGAGAGTTTTTTGACTCTGGACTCTGGACTCTTGACTCTTGACTAATTACACTGTTGCCAAGAATGTTTTCTTGTATTCGGTAAGTGCTTCTTTCAAAGCAGTTTCCTCAGCGTCACCTAGCACTTTCTGAGTTTGTACTGCTTGAGTGTATTGAGGTTTGCCGGTCTTTAAGTACTCGCGCAGACCTTTGGTGAAATTTGTAATTTGGTTAACGGGAATTTCATCCAAGTAACCGTTAATACCAGCATACAGAATTGCCACTTGCTCGTATACCGAGAGTGGTGAGTTTTGTGGCTGCTTCAGAAGTTCGCGCAAACGCTGACCCCGCGCTAATTGGTCTTGGGTGGTTTTATCTAAGTCAGAAGCAAATTGTGCGAAAGCTTGTAAGTCGTCAAACTGCGCCAATTCTAACTTGATTTTACCGGCAACTTTTTTCATTGCCTTGGTTTGAGCGGCAGAACCTACGCGGGATACGGAAATACCGGGGTTTACAGCTGGACGGATACCGGAGTTAAAGAAGTCGGAGGAAAGGAATATCTGACCGTCGGTAATCGAAATTACGTTGGTGGGGATGTAAGCAGATACGTCACCTGCTTGAGTTTCGATGATTGGTAAAGCGGTCATACTGCCTTTGCCCAATTCATCACTTAGTTTTGCGGCTCTTTCCAACAAGCGGGAGTGGATGTAGAATACATCTCCAGGATATGCTTCACGTCCGGGTGGACGACGCAACAGCAAGGACATTTGACGATAAGCTTGCGCTTGTTTGGACAAGTCATCGTAAATTACTAAGGTTGCTTTGCCTTTGTACATGAAGTACTCAGCCATTGTTGCCCCAGTGTAGGGAGCCAAGTATTGTAGTGTTGCTGGTTCACTGGCGCTGGCGGCAACAACTATGGTATAATCCATTGCGCCTTTTTCTTGCAATGTTTGCACCACGTTAGCGACGGTGGAAGCTTTTTGACCGATCGCTACATAAACACAAATTACATCTTCCTCTTTTTGGTTGATGATTGTGTCAATTGCGATCGCAGTTTTTCCGGTTTGGCGATCGCCAATAATCAATTCGCGCTGACCCCGACCGATGGGAATCATCGAGTCAATTGCGGTGATACCGGTTTGCATCGGTTCGTGTACCGAACGACGCTCAATAATACCGGGTGCGGGAGATTCAATCAAACGAGTTTCTGTAGTCTTGATTTCTCCCTTACCATCAATGGGACGACCCAGAGCATCAACAACTCGTCCAACCATAGCTTCACCCACCGGCACCTGAGCAATTCTACCAGTTGCGGTTACGGAGCTACCTTCTTGAATCTGGCGACCTTCACCCATTAGCACGGCACCCACGTTATCTTCTTCTAAGTTTTGGGCGATGCCGATTGTGCCATCTTCAAATTCTAATAGTTCCCCAGCCATAGCCTTTTCTAGACCATAGATCCGGGCAATACCGTCACCTACTTGCAGGACAGTACCAATGTTAGCAACTTTGACATCTTGGTCGTATTGCTCGATTTGTTTCTGAATAATGCTGCTGATTTCGTCAGGTCTGATGCTAATAGTCATGTATCTATCTTTATTTGGGAGACTGAGGGAGAAGAATTTTAGATTTTAGATTTTAGATTTTGGATTAGATATTGGTTATTTGTTAGTGGTTATTGCTACTTTTTCTACAACCAACCTCCAAAAACTAGCAATCTAAAATCGAAAATCCAAAATCCAAAATCATTTAAGAGCCACTTAAGCGTAAGGAAAGACGGCGTAATTGAGTCCGCAAACTGGCGTCAATTACTTGAGAGCCAACTTTGATGATTACACCACCAATCAAGTCTGGGTCTATTTTTGTTTCTAGTTCGACTTGGTGAGCGTTGGTCATGGCGATGACTTTTTCTCGTATTGCTTGTTCTTGCTCTTGGGAAAGAGGAACGGCAGAGCTTATTTCTGCTAAGACAGTTTGATTTTTCTGTCTGAGAAGCGTTATATAATGCTCGCAAATTGGTTCTAGCAACAAAATGCGGCGTCTATCTACCAACAGCATCAAGAAATTGCGTAAGTTGGAATTAGTGCTTTCGCCAACGATTTCGTTGATGACTGCCTTTTTTTGGTCAGCTTCAATAAAGGGGTTGCCGATAAACCCTTGCAATTCTGATGAATTTTGCAATAAATTCAGCAAAGAACGTACATCTTCACCGAATTCTTCTATCTGGTTTTTTGACTCGGCTACTGACATTAATGCCTCTGCATAAGGCTGGGCGATTTCGGCTATTGCTATCTCGCTTTTCATTTCTAGCCTCCCACCTGCGCGATGCTGCGGTCAATTAATGTTTGTTGAACGTCGTCGGCAATGCCACTCCGCAGATCGGATTCGACTTTTTGCAATGCTAAAGCGCTTACCCGTTGCCGCAATTCGGCGATCGCTCGATCTCTTTCTGTGTTTAAATCAGCTGCGGCTGTTTGTTTCAAGCGTTCTACATCTTGCGCTGCTTTCGCCAAGATTGCTTGTCGCGCTCCTAAAGCATTTTCTTCCGCTGAAGAGCGGATGCGTTGTGCTTCTGCTTGCGCTTGAGTCAACTGCTCTTGCACTTTTGAAAGGGCAATTTGTGCCTCTTTTAAACGCGCTTCGGCTCCTTGAATTTCGGTTTCAATATTTATCCGCCGCTCGTTCAGGATATTGGTTAAAACCTTACGTCCAAAGTAAAATAGTATACCAACTAGAAGCGCTAGGTTAACTAGATTGGTTTCAAAAATGTCTAAGTTTAGACCGAAACCACCTTCGCCTTCTGCCTCTGAATGAACAGCGGCTTCTGCGGCAAGTAATATGAAAGTCCCTATGTTAGCCATTTACACGCTCGCGCTCGCTTGCTGATTAATTTGAATTTTCCCGAAGGGAAAAAGTGCCTTTCTTACGTCTTGCTCCGACACCCCAGAAGGGTGTTGCGTTGCGCGAAGCCTGCGTAGCCAACGGTTTCTCCGAAGGAGTACGCAGGTTTATAGAGCTTGATTTATCCTAGTCCGCAGAACAGAACATCGCGCACTTAGTACGCGCAACGCCTCAGTCTACCCTGCACCGAACGCCAAGGGCGAACAGGATCAAGGCGACTTATGCGCCCTCCTTTGACTTTTGTCGAGATGCACGTTTACTTTCAACGGAACCAATGTTATCATCTGGAGGATATTACTCTATCTAACCAGACTTGTTGGTCCCAATAGTTTTTCTAGAATCTGCCTGCTCAGGGCATCAACTTGTAGCTCTAAGGAACGCATTGCTTCTTGCTTTTGCTGCTCGATTTCCACAGATGCTTGTTCGCGTTGAGCTTGAGCTTCTTTTTGCGCTTGGGCAATTTTCTCTGCGGTAATTTTCTTCGCTTCAGCTTGAGCTGCTTCTACAGTAGCTTGCGATTGCCTGCGGGCATCCCCTAGCTGCTGTTCGTATTCTTTAGTTAAGCGCTCGGCTTTCGCCAAGCGTTCACCCGCTTCAAGGTTATTCGTCCGGATATAATTATCGCGATCGTCTAGTACCTTGGTCAGTGGCTTGTAGAAAATGACATTTAACAAAGCTGCTAACAGCAAAAATTGCAATGCCATCAAGGGCAAGGTAGCATCGAAATCAAACATTTCTCTCCTATGCGGGTTGGAATAGCACTCTTTTATGGCTAGCTAATTCATCCAACCTTTAATATTCTACAGACCCCATAGCCAACGAGGGTCAACTTACATGGAAACGACGTGGAAAAGCCTATATGTCAGTTGTAGAGACGGTTCGATTTGTAGCAACACAGCGCTTACATCATTCACGTCTCTACACTAACAATTTTTAGGTCTTAGGCAAATGGGTTAGCAAACAGTAGCACTAGAGCAATAACCAGACCGTAGATGGTCAGGGATTCCATGAATGCTAAGGTTAACAGCAATGTACCGCGAATTTTTCCTTCTGCTTCTGGTTGACGCGCAATACCTTCTACTGCTTGACCTGCGGCATTTCCTTGACCGATACCAGGTCCAATTGAAGCTAAACCAACTGCTAAAGCAGCAGAGAGGACGGAAGCAGCAGCAACTAATGGATCCATTTTGATTTTC
The DNA here is from genome assembly GCA_949127805.1 of Nostocales cyanobacterium PMM_0081. Taxonomy (GTDB): domain Bacteria; phylum Cyanobacteriota; class Cyanobacteriia; order Cyanobacteriales; family Nostocaceae; genus Hassallia. The sequence goes on along the minus strand of CASBQC010000330.1, from coordinate 3,198 downwards.
CTTTGTTTGAGAACAGAATTAATGATTTTCGATTTTAGATTTGCAATTAAATCTAAAATTATTTCAACTGAGAAGCTTTAATGCTCCTCATGCCCTTCATCACCGTGACCAGCCATTGCCTCGTGAATGTATGCTCCAGCTAAGGTAGCAAAAACCAGGGCTTGAATGGCACTGGTAAATAAACCTAGAGCCATAACGGGCAAAGGTACAAACAGAGGAACCAATAGAACTAATACACCTACTACCAATTCATCCGCCAAAATATTGCCAAATAGACGGAAGCTTAGGGAGAGAGGCTTGGTGAAGTCTTCGAGAATAGCGATCGGCAATAAAATCGGTGTCGGCTCTATATACTTCTTAAAGTAGCCTAAACCCCGTTTGCTAAATCCGGCGTAAAAATACGCTAAAGAAGTTAGCAATGCCAACGCGACAGTCGTATTGATATCATTTGTCGGTGCTGCCAACTCACCCGAAGGCAGTTTGATTAACTTCCAGGGAATTAAAGCACCTGACCAATTCGACACGAAGATAAACAAAAATAGTGTGCCAATAAACGGCACCCAAGGACGGTAATCTTTCTCACCTAGTTGGTCTTTCGCTAAGTCCCGAATAAATTCTAGGGCATATTCCATCAAATTTTGGATGCCTTTAGGAATTCTCTTGGCGTTGGTACTAGCAGCTATGGAAGCGATGACGAGAACGCCAATGACAAACCATGAGGTGAGAAAAACTTGCCCGTGTATTTTCAGATTGCCCAATTGCCAGTAGAGATGATGACCTACTTCCAATTCGGCGAGGGGAAAAGAATTAAAGGCGTTTGAGACACTAAGCATGTGCATTCTTCAAGATTTTTCCCCAAAAAGCGAGGATTGGAGATATTGTCTTTGTGAGCCTGACGTTTAAGAATCAGGAATAAACGCAGTTTGCACCGTATAGACGATGAGCGCGGCTTTGTAAGTGAGAAATCCCAAGAATATTGGCAGGACATGTAAATCGCGCCATTGAGTCGCCACTATCATCAAGCCAATAAACAGAGCAAAACGATTTTTGCTCAAACTGTTTTTTTCGCTACCTAGCTGCTCAACGTCTCTAGCCAGCAATTTTAAGTAAACCACACCTGCACACCCCCCTATCAAATAATTCAGGGCAATGTTTAGGGAATAAAAAATCCACACTGAGATAAAAATAATCCCCGTCAATACGAGTGTGATTTTCAACAACTTCTGAAAGAGTTGATAAAACTCTTCCATAGAAGAGGTGGCTGGTTTTGTGTCTTCAAAACCAGGTTGAGCATCTTGTCGTGTTGTCGGCGTGGGGTTAATCGATTCGTTTGACAAGCTCACGGGAAGCAGAAACCAGTACAGCTAATTATGTTGACTGCACATTCAGTCAGCTGAATCATATCACGGTTGGGTAACAATACTTTAGGAAAAAACAATTAACTTCTTGTTTGGGGGGAGTTAGGAGTTAGTTGTCCCCTTGTCTCCTTGTCTTGTTGCCTTGGTGTCAAGATTATTACCTGCTGCTGTCGGAGCGATCGCACTCCCTCCAACCCCAACTCTACATCCGCCAAAATTTCTCCTACCGTTGCTTTCATATCACAATGAAGCAAAAACTCAAACTCGCTGTCTGACAAGTTGATAATTTGATAATCGTAATTAAATATACACTTACTCGGAAAGCCATCTATACAAGGGTTAAGTTCGGGGATTGCAGTTAGTAAAGCATCATCGGTTGACCAATCTGCTTTAGCTAGGGGAGGACGACCGAGGAAAAACTCGTAATGGGTAACTTCTGGATCTAGTAATTCTATCAGGCGATATAAGGCGCGATCGCTTAACTTTTCTGCCCGTTCGATCAATTCTGGTGCTTTGCCCAAAAGTCTGTCTAACTGCCAAAATCCCGGATTTGAAAAATTAATAAACTCCAAACCCGAAGCATCAATTAATTCAAACAACGTTTCAATGTTGTAGTCAATCTCTTGGGGATGAACATACATATCGGCAAAGCATTCGTCTCGCTGGTTCTCCATTGCCCAACGTTGTTTCTCGTACTTGACAAGTTTGTTATTTTCTGGTAAGGATGAAAATAATTTTCGCCCAACTTGAACACCATCGCGATAATCGCCGCGTTTGTCACCTTGAAGAAGTGCGATCGCCTTTTGCATAAGTTGAATTTCCCAGCGTCCCAACTCCCCATAGACGAAGATGTGCATCAAGCCACCTGGGACTAACTTTTTCGCCAAAGTTTGAATACCGCGAATTGGGTCGCTTAAATGGTGTAACACTCCCACACAGTTAATCAAATCAAACTCACCCGGAAGTTGTTCCACATCATACAGACTGAGGTGATGAAATTCTACTCTATTTGCGCCAGAACGTTTGCAGCGCTCTTTTGCAACATCTAAAGCGCCGGCACTTAAGTCAATTCCCACAACTTGCGCTTCTGGGTTGAGATGCACCAAATATTCAGTACTCACCCCCGTACCGCAGCCAGCATCTAAAATGCGGATATCTTGCTTTTGGGGTTTTTGTCCGGTGCAGAAGTTGTATGCGGCTAACCAATTCCAGCGCCAATTGTAACCTGGAGGTGGCTCATCCAGTAGCGGATCTGGTGGGAAGGGATAGGTATTGTAGAGTTTGGCAACAGCAGCGCTAACGTTTTGATCGGACATTTTTGGAGCTTTGATCGCAGCATTTTTGAGTATAGCGGACGACTGAAGTCGCGGCTACACAAACAAAGTCCGCCTTCGCGGACTAATAGTGGTCTGTCAAGATAAAAATGACGGGTTGTAGAGACGTAGCAATGCTACGTCTTTGAGCGGGTTTTGCATGTACACATACCCTCAAAATAAAATTGATAGACTAATAGACATCTCCGAAAAAGAATGTAGAGACGTAGCATGCTAGGTCTCTACAAGGGTTTTGGACAACGCATAATTAATTTCTGGAGATGTCTAATAGGTTAAAAGTCCGCGTAGGCGGACTTGGTTCCTATAGCCCCAGGCTTACAGCCTGAGTGCTTATCAAAGGTCACATTGATGGGTTTGGCAATATTTGGCGTTTTTGATTTCACTGTGCAAATTATTCAAAGAAATTATTTGCAAATTAGTCCCATTCTGAACATCAGCAGTGATGTAGGCGAATTTTTGCCCGCGAGAAAAAGTGTCTTTACCAACTTTGGCTACAGAGCGAGAAT
>CASBQC010000329.1 GCA_949127805.1 Nostocales cyanobacterium PMM_0081 | reverse complement strand
GTAGAAGCATCCAAAAAAGCAAATATCAAAGTGATTGCAGTGACTTGGGGTTTCAATTCACAGGAAGTATTAAGCAAGCAAAATCCTAATTTTTTGATTAACCAACCAAGTCAACTGCTAGAAGTGATAAAAAATTGTTAATTGTAATTTGGTAATTAGATACAACTTATTACCCATTACCTATTATCAATTACCAGCAAGCATAAAAACTTACTTTCCTGGTTGACCTTTTTTCAAAGCTTCTTGTATCAGGTCATCAGTGACATTACTTACACCTTCATTTGCAGAACTGCCAACATCCTTTGCCATATCCATATAATCACTAGGATTGCCAGTTGATTGTGCTTGGGTTTTTGTCTCTTCTTGTTTCGGTATCTCAAACTTAGGTGCAGTTGCAGCTTTTGCAGCTGCTTCACCTTCACCTGTGCGGTCAACATCACTGACGCTGTATTGCTGTGCGGCTTTGTAATCTGCATCCATATCGACTTTTGGTGCTTTTTCTTCACCACTAGCGATGCTTTGGGCAGCTAATTGTGCGTCTTGGGTGGAAGCTTCCGCTACATTGGGCTTTATTTCCTCAGGCATAACTAACCCCTTAAGTAATTTTTCTATTTATGAGGTAATCGTAACAAAGTGATGTCTCATCTTCTTGGCATCTACAGATAGATTTTTACCTCTATTGAAAGGTAGATAAATTTTTTCAAATCTACTTTGTAAAACTCTTTCTCTTGGAGGTCGATAACTAAGTCGCTAATAGTCAACAGTAAAAGAGGTATTACTTTGAACTTTTTGATTAAATAACTTGGGAGATAAATTATGACTGTAAGTTCCAATAAAAACGATTCTCAAGCCCAGACTCAAACAACTCAAAAAGCGGTGGAAGCGTTTAACAAGCTAGATACTGATGCCAAATTAGCGTGGTTTTATCTTGTTTATAAAAAAATGGGTAGTTCAATTACTCCAGCGGCGCCGGCTGCTGCGGAACCAGAATTAGCACCATTATTGCTAGGAGATTATTATGAATTGTCTGATGAAGAGCAATTAAACGTTATGCGGGATATTGTCAACCGCAAAGATACAGAATATTCTCGTGCTTATGGAGCAATTAAAGAAAATAACCAGCTATTGGTTTGGTATGCTTGGGCAATAGGTATGGATGAGAAAAAAATAGTTGGGATGCCCGGAAATTACAATGCTACTGAGGAGATAAATAGTCTAGTTTCCCAAACAGAAAAACTCGAATTTGAAGAGCAAATTTCTATATTCCGGACAATTGTCGGTGATATGGGTTATACCGATGTGAAGCCGATTGAGACGCAAGCACAAACTGGTAAAACGTCAAGTCTTTAATGTTTGTAGTAAGCACAAAGCGTGCTTACTACGAAATAAATTGAGTTTAGGATGTTGTTAGGTGGTTTAAGTCGGATGGTGCCATGTTGGAATGTATTACTTCACCATCACGAAACCAAACTATGCGTTGGGTTTGGCGGGCAACTTCTGGTTCATGAGTTACCATGACAACGGTGATACCACTAGCGTTAAGTTCGCTGAAGATATCCAATACTTCTTGGGTTGTGCGAGTATCAAGGGCACCGGTGGGTTCATCAGCGAGGAGGACGACGGGACGGTTGACAATGGCACGAGCGATCGCTACTCTTTGTTGTTGTCCCCCTGATAGTTGAGTTGGTTTGTTGTTGAGGCGTTTTTCTAAGCCTACTCTACAAAGTGCTTCGGCTGCGCGATCGCGTCTTTCACTGTTACTCACACCCGCATACACCATCGGCAAAATTACATTTTCTAATGCCGATAGTTGAGATAATAGGTGGAATTGTTGAAACACAAACCCTAACTTTTTGTTACGAATATGTGCCAAAGCGCTATCGTCTAGTTGTGCGACATCAACGTTATCTAAATAATAATGTCCTGATGTCGGACGATCCAAACAACCGATAATATTCATTGCCGTAGATTTACCAGAACCAGAAGGTCCCATAATCGCACAATATTCACCCTGTTCTATAATCAAGTTGACATCGTTGAGCGCTTTTACCTCTGTTTCACCGCTACCATAAATTTTAAAGACATTCTCAATCCGAATAATCGCACTTTTTTGAGAAACTGTAGAGACGCGATTAATCACGTCTGTACTTGTAGAGACGCCATTAATCACGTCTGTACGAGATTTAGGAGTTAGGAGTGAGGAGTTAAAATTAATTTTTTTTTCAATATTCATGATGTTTTCATCCATATATTTAAATTGTTTTAAACTGTAAAAAAACCTCTTTAACAGACGCGATTAATCGCGTCTCTACAACTCTTGATTTTTTTAAGCACTACGTAGCGCTACAATTGGATCTAATTGGGCAGCACGACGTGCGGGGACTACACCAAAGAATAAACCAATACCACCAGAAACGCCAACGGCAACAGCGATCGCTACAGGAGAAATTGCCGCTTCTAAAGGAGTCAATGCCCCTACCAGCAGAATGCCACCGATACCAACTCCGGTGCCAATTAAACCACCAGCGGCTGAGAGAACTACTGCCTCAATGATGAACTGTAGCAAGATATCTTGCTGAGTTGCGCCGATCGCTTTTCGCAATCCAATTTCTTGAGTGCGCTCGGTGACGGAAACAAGCATAATATTCATGATGCCAATTCCACCGACGACTAAGGAAATGCTGGAGATCGCTGCCAGCATAATTGTTAACGCACCAGTAATTTGACCGACAGTTTGCAGTGCATCTTTTTGAGTGCGGATGGTAAAATCATCTTCGTTGATTACTTTGTGTCGCAGTCGCAGTAAGTTAGTAATTTGAAACTCTGCTGCATCTACACTGTCTGAATTCTTCGCCGAAGCGACGATATAATTTACCTCCAATCCATAAGGAGAAGTCTTTCCTACAAGACGATTTGCGGAGGTGCTGATGGGTGTTAATGCTGCTTCGTCGTAATCTGCACCGACGCTAGAACCTTTAGCGGTTAGTACTCCAATTACTTGAAAGCTGGCATTTTTGATTCGCATTTGCTGCCCGATGGGGTTAGCATTACCAAAGAGTTTTTCTGCCAAATCAGCACCCAACACAACAACTTGGTTGTTGCGCTTCATGTCTATATCGCTGAAAAACCGACCTTTAGCAGTTTCAAAATCGCGCACTACTAAAAACGAAGGAGTCGTACCAATGATGTTGACATCGGTGTTTCGGTTGCGGTAAGTCACCACCTGCCTGCTGTTTAATTCCGCCGTTACACCTGCTATGGTTGGGACTTGAGAAGCGATCGCCTCCGCATCTTCTAAAACTAAAGTTTTTGGCACATCACGGGAAATGCGCTGAGTTTCTTGATTACCGGGAATTACAAATAGGACGTTTGGTCCTAAGGACTCAAGCTGTTTATTAACGTACTTTTGTCCTCCTTGCCCAATGCCAATCATCGCAATTACCGAAGCGTTGCCGATGACAATACCCAACATTGTTAGGGCACTACGTAATTTATTTGACAGCAGAGTTGTCCCTGCCATTTTGACGCTTTCGAGAATGTTCATGAGAATTGGGGAATGGGGAATGAGGGAATGGGGAGTGG
>CASBQC010000328.1 GCA_949127805.1 Nostocales cyanobacterium PMM_0081 | reverse complement strand
GCAATGTTGAACTAGGAAAATTTTTAGGCAAATTAGAACTTATTGGCTTTGCTTTTTTTTGTAATTTTGAATTGCTTGGTTGCTGTCATGGAAGCCGAGTCCTTGACTTTTGAAGGTGCGATTTTAGCTAAATACTAGCTAAAAATACTTGTTTATAGTAATCTTTAGTTTTGTATACTATGTAATTTTACCTGTATTTTTGGGAAAAATTAGGGTAAGTTAAGGCTAAAACGATAAATTTATCGTTAATTAGAGATGAAGACCTGATAAATTGTTTACGACGAAAGTGCTTTACGGTGCGAAGCGCGAAAGTAGGGTACCCTAGGTTTTAGTGAAAACACTCATAAGCGTTAAAACGCTTACTACGAAAGAATGAGGGGTTTGAAGTTTTTCTACTGCCTACACCTTATCCGGAAACGGAAAAGTGGAGAAAAGCAGTTAAAGAGGTGATTTTTTATAGTAGTTGTGTAGTATTTTGTCGGAAGAATGTCTTAGGATTCATCTTATGAAACAGCTCCTCAACCAAGTATTTAGCATGAGAAAACACTTAATAAAGCTTATTCTGCCGCTGGTGATGATAATTTTGACTTCATTGCTGGGTGCGACACCTGCTTTCGCGACAGGTGTGTATGATATGCCAAATCTGACACCAGGCAGCACCTGGGTTGTAGATAAAGCCGAAGTTATTAGCCTCTTTAATGAAGGTAAAATTAGCAGTGCCTTGGAAGACTTGGCAAAACAAACAGGTAATGAAGTCAGAATAGTCACAGTGCGTCGGCTTGACTACGGAGAGACACCGGAAAGCTTTACCAAAAGCCTTTTTGAAAAATGGTTTCCCACAAAATTGGCTCAAGAAAATGAAAGCATACTGATGATTAACACCGTTACCAACGGTACAGCTATTATTAGTGGTGATAAAGTCAAGTCTTTGATGCCAGAAGCGATCGCTAATAGTATCGCTACTGAAACCTTGGCAGAACCATTACGAAACGGTAACAAATACAATCAAGCATTTCTGGATGCAAGCGATCGCTTTGTTGCCGTCCTCTCCGGTCAACCCGACCCCGGACCACCCCAAATCGCCGAAACAGTCCAAGTAGAAGGCACATTTAAAAAAGCAGAAGAAACCAAAACTATCAAAGGTAACGCTACTGCTTGGGTAGTAGGACTTTTAATTGCTGCTACCGTCATCCCGATGGCTACTTATTACATCTATCTAGCAATTCAACCATCTTCTGACGGGCAATAAGGAGTTAGGAGTTAGGAGTTAATGGAACAACACTCCAACAATCCATTAACAACGCTCCAACGCTCCAACTAATCTTGGATATACTCTTGCCCTGTCACCAAAGCAACTTCAGCGCGGACGAATTCGCGACCCAAATAAGCTGCATGGTCAAAAAGACTTACCGGACAGGGCTGAGTTTCTTCAAAAATCTTTACACACAGTTCCTTAGCCGTCCTCGCTGTAAATATTGTTGTGTGAGTTCTTTGCACCTTACCCCGTGCAGGAATCACCTTTCCCGTTTCTGGATCGACAGCTAAACCATGCTCATCAATCACATTTGTGAAATGCTTGGCAGAAATTGAACCCGCGTCCCGATCCAGATAAATAATAAAATATCCATTCGGGTCAAGGTCAATATGACGTCCAGAAAGCTTGTCATCAATTGCCGCCAAATTTTCAGCTGTCAAATCCATAGTTGCTCTAAAAATCAAATTTAATCTAGGTTTTTACCGAAAAATTGGGTCTAAAGCCCCGTGCTTCTAGCACGGCTTTTCTTGATTTCATGATCTACTATTTATGTTAGACGTGGTGACGTAGATATGCTGGTATTTGAAGCAAAACTTGATGGACAAGACTCGCAGTATCAATTGCTTGATGAAGCAATTAGAACTGCGCGTTTTGTTCGCAATGCTTGCCTTCGGTACTGGATGGATAACAGAGGTATTGGTAGATATGAGCTTTCTGCCTACTGCGCGACTCTTGCTCAAGAATTTGAATGGGCAGGAAAGCTCAATTCGATGGCTCGTCAAGCCAGCGCTGAGAGAGCGTGGTCTGCTATTGCTCGGTTTTTTGATAACTGCAAGAAGGGTAAGCCTGGAAAGAAAGGCTATCCACGTTTTAAAAAGGAACAAACACACGGTTCTGTAGAGTACAAAACCTGTGGATGGAAACTTTCTCTTGACCGTAGAAGCATCACATTTTCCGATGGATTCAAGGCTGGAACCTTTAAACTCTGGGGAACTCGTGACCTGCATTTCTACCAACTCAAACAGTTTAAGAGAGTGCGAGTCGTGCGTCGTGCAGACGGCTATTATTGCCAATTTTGCATTGACCAAGACCGGATTGAAAAACGAGAGCCAACGGGTAAAACCATTGGTATTGACGTAGGATTGAGCCATTTTTTCACCGATAGTAACGGTGAAACAGTCGCCAATCCTAGACATCTTCGCAAGAGCGAGAAGTCTTTGAAGCGGTTGCAACGTCGTTTGTCCAAGACAAAAAAAAGCTCTCAAAATAGAGCTAAGTTTAGAAATAAACTTGCGCGTAAACACCTCAAAGTAAGTCGCCAACGTAAAGACTTTGCTGTAAAGACAGCAAGGTGCGTAGTGAGGTCTAGCGACCTTGTGGCATACGAGGATTTGAAGGTGCGAAATATGGTGAGGAATAGACACCTCGCCAAGTCGATTAGTGACGCGGCATGGACTCAGTTCCGTGAATGGGTTGAGTATTTTGGCAAGGTATTTGGCGTGGTCACGGTTGCCGTGCCACCTCACTACACCAGTCAAAATTGCTCCAACTGTGGTCAAACTGTTAAGAAAACTCTTAGCACTAGAACTCATGTTTGTCCGCATTGTGGGCATACCCAAGACAGGGATTGGAACGCAGCACGGAATATCTTAGAAAAGGGATTAAGTACGGCGGGTCACGTCGGAACTAACGCCTCTAGAGACATCGACCTCTGCTTGGGTGGGGAAACTCCTCCAAGTAAGTCGGGTCGTGGAAAGAGGAAACCCAAAGAGCAATCTTTGGAATCACCGAGGCTTTAGCGGGAGTGAGGATGTCAAACTTCTTCTTCAGTGTAATTGTTTCCTTCCCTTTTCATGCTTAGGAAGCTAGTTTACTGCGATCGCTACAATCATAACCAAAAAGTTGAAAGTTGATTACACGTTTGTCAGTGCGGTTGCAAACTAGATAGAGATCACAATGCTGGAATAAATATCCTTAATTTAGGATTGGGTACTGTAGGGTATACAGGAACCTTTGCGGCTTTCGCAAGCAACGCTTTGGGAGAAACTACCTCTACTCATGAACAGAGAAATCCTGTCTGAGCAAGTTGTCTGGTAGATCAAAGAACTAGAGTGCGTTCACGCTCCCGGAGTGTCAAGTCGATAAATTGAAAATTGGCGATACACCTGCAAAAGTAGCTCAATCCCGGTGTTGTGCAAAGGCTGTAGGCATTTTATTTCAGAAACTGACTCGACAAATAACTTAACAATAGATGATGGTGTCACGGCTAAGTCTTATAGTGAAAACAATTAGCCGTATAAAGCACGGCGATTGACTACTAAGAGGGAAAAACTCATGGTTCAACGTGGTTCTAAAGTACGTGTCCTCCGTAAAGAATCCTACTGGTTTCAAGATGAAGGAACCGTGGCATCTATTGACCCAAGCGGCATCAAATACTCAGTAATTGTCCGGTTTAACAAGGTAAATTACTCAGGTATCAACACCAATAACTTTGCTCAGGATGAATTACTAGAAATTGAAGCACCCAAGGCAAAGACGAAAAAGTAAATAGGGTATGGGTAATGGGTAATTCTTCCTGATCTGCCTACTTCCCATCTCTCCTACCTCCCTGTCGCGATAAACTGTAAAGTGCTTTCTTAATTAATGCGTGGTTTGCTGGATCATGCTCACAGATGCCTGAATTACCTGAAGTAGAAACAGTCCGACAGGGTTTAAATCAATTGACCCTAAATCAAAAAATTACGGGTGGAGACGTATTGCTAGAACGTGCGATCGCTTACCCGTTTTCTTATTTTGAGTTGATTTCTGGAATTAAAGGCAGTGCGATCGCTACTTGGCATCGTCGCGGCAAATATCTTCTAGCCGAACTTAGCACCCAAGTCGTCCCCATTTCCTTCCTGGGGGTTCATCTGCGAATGACCGGTCAACTACTCTGGGTACATCAAGATGAACCATTACACAAGCACACGCGGGTGAGATTATTCTTTGGTTCAAAGCAAGAATTACGCTTTGTTGACCAGCGCACCTTTGGTAAAATATGGTGGGTTCCTCCAGGAGTTCCACCGGAAACCATTATTACTGGTTTACAGAAGCTGGCGGTAGATCCGTTTTCACTCTCATTTACTGTAGAATATTTGGCAAGTAAACTGCAAAATCGCCGTCGTCCCATTAAGACTGCGCTATTAGATCAATCAGTGGTGGCAGGGTTAGGTAACATTTATGCTGATGAAGCTTTGTTTCTGAGTGGAATAAGACCAGAAACGCTGTGTGTAGATTTGAAAACAGAGCAAATTGAGCGTTTGCGATCGCACATTATTCAAGTCTTAAAAACCAGCATTGCCGCTGGGGGCACGACTTTTAGTAATTTCCTCAATGTCCAAGGTGTAAACGGTAACTATGGCGGCGTAGCTTGGGTTTACAACCGCGCCGGAGAACCTTGTAGAGTATGTGGTACAGCAATTGTGCGAACTAGATTAGGTGGGCGTTCGAGTCACTTTTGTATACAGTGTCAGCATTGAATTTGCACTCAGAATATCTTGGCGATGAAAGCGTCTTAGCGCGAGATAAAATTGACTCAGGAATGCATACACACAAAGAGGGGAAAGTAAATGCCTGTTAAAAGAGGAGATACCGTTCGCGTTGTGCGCGATCGCCTAGAAAATAGTTTAGAAGCACAAGCTAGTGATACACGCTTTCCGAGTTATTTGTTTGAAACTGAAGGCGAAATTCTAGATATCAAAGGTGATTACGCCCTGCTAAAGTTTGGGAAAGTGCCAACACCAAATATGTGGTTACGTTTGGATCAACTCGAAGAATTTAAAGAAGATTAAATTATGACTTATTCCCCTTCCTCTCCAATGTTATGTTATTCACCGCGTGTAACCATCGTCGGTGCTGGTAGGGTTGGTAGTACCCTTGCCCAGCGCATTGCCGAAAAAAACTTAGCAGATGTGGTATTGCTGGATATTATTCCGGGAATGCCTCAAGGATTAGCGCTGGATTTGATGGAGGCAAGGGGAATTGAAACACATAATCGCAAGATTATCGGCACAAACGATTATGCTGATACGTTTGGTTCAGAAATCGTCGTAATTGCCGCAGGAATTAAGCGTAAACCGGGTATGAGTCGCGATGATTTGTTGAAGACGAATGCTTTGATTGTAGTGGAGGCAACATTGAGTGCGATCGCTCGTTCTCCCGATGCGATTTTCATTATCATCACCAATCCAGTAGAAGTGATCACTTATTTGGCAAGACAAGCAACAAGTTTACCACGCGATCGCATTATGGGTATGGCAGGCGTGTTAGATTCCGCACGCTTTCAAACCTTTATTGCGCTAGAATTAGGGGTAAGTCCTGTTGATGTCAACGCGATGGTATTAGGTAGCCACGGAGATTTAATGCTACCTTTACCGCGTTATTGTACTGTCAACGGTATTCCGATTACAGAATTGATGGATGCAGCCACAATCGAGCGTTTGGTAGAGAGAACCCGTCATGGTGGCGCGGAAATTGTGGAATTAATGCAAACGGGTAGTGCTTTTTTTGCTCCTGCTTCTGCGACTTGCTTAATGGTGGAAGCAATTTTGCGGAATCAGTCGCGGTTGTTACCGATAGCGGCGTATCTTCAGGGAGAATACGGTTTAGATAATATATGTCTTGGCGTTCCTTGTCGCTTGGGATGTGGTGGAATTGACACCGTGTTGGAATTGAATCTCACTGATGGAGAAATGGCTGCTTTGCATACTTCCGCTGAATCTGTGCGTGAAAGTATTGAGCGTTACCTTGGGTAACAATAAAAAGCAGTAGGATTAATTGCTACTGCCCGATTTGCTATTGCGAAGAGCGATCGCATTTTTCAAAAATTAACGATTATACTCGTCTGCGGGGTCGCCGTTGGGGTCTTGACTTGCTGGACGTACATCACCGTACTGGTCTGCGGGGTCGCCGTAGGGGTCTTCGCTGGCTGGACGTACATCACCGTACTGGTCTGCGGGGTCGCCGTAGGGGTCTTGGCTTGCGCTTATAGCGTTACCGTACTGGTCTGCGGGGTCGCCGTAGGGGTCTTCGCCAGCTGGACGTACCTCGCGATCAGATTGCTCGTCGTTCGACCCAGCAAGAAAATCCTTCGCTTTTCGCAAAAACTCGTCTACCATAATTTATCTCCTTTTTAAGTTGATGCGGTGATTGTGCTGTTGTCTTTTTAAGTTGGTGTAAGCTTACTAAAAGCCGCTTTCAAGAGTGCCGATTTAAATCGGAGCATTTGCTGGCGCTACGTCTCTTAAATCGCGACCTGTGGAACGCCCGTTATAGCCTTGGAAGTCCCGGTACTGTTGCGCTTCGGATTCGGGAACTTGAATTCCTCCTGATGGTGGAGTTACCCAGTGAACCTGCTTATTAGCATCGCGGTAGTAAACACGTCCATTTTTGGAAAGGTAGTACTTACCCGTAGCTCCCTCTTTTTGAGCATTCTTATGCCTGTTGTAGAGGTAGTAAAGTGCGGCAGCTCCAGCTAAAGTTATTCCCACTTTCTGCCCCGTTGATAACCCTTTTTTAGCCTGGGGTTGGTTTCCAGGTGCAGGATTATTCACTGTTCTACCAACGCTATCATCAACAGGTGGCGGTGGCGCAGCATTTCGGGAACCCCCACCGCCGCAACTACTAAGAAGTGGTACAGTTAACAATGCCGAAAGCAGCATCGCTAGGGGACGCGAAAGTCTTTTACGCTCTGGGTATATTGTGTTCATCTTGTTTGCTCATCACCCTGCGGAAAGTTAAATGCCGTGTTGTGACAAAAACAGTGTTGAAATTGTTGCTATTTTTCCTAGATGGAAGCAACGTTTATCATTCAAACGTCAACAGCACAGGTACACCGTTTGATTGCAATGATGATGGAATTTTGAAAGTATTTCATCCTGCTTTTGAGAGAACTTGCATTCATAACAGAAGGGTGGGAAGTTTGGAATCCCCGTCCCTTGACTCGCGGGGAGTGTCAACCCAAAGAAATATTTGACAACTGCTAAAAATCAGACGCATGTTAATTTTTTAGATAAAAAAATCAATTTTTTCATAAATGAGCTAATTTTTTAACACGGAGGAAAGTCTGTGTTCTGATTTTAGGGAATAAAAATGACAGAAGTATCAATTCGTCTTCGCGATCTCAAACCGGAATATCAGAAGCTTTGGCTCATGTGTCAAATCAAATCTGACCAATTAGATACCACCAAGCAGATAGTTGCGAAAATCATTCTCAATCGCGATCGCTACCTCGCTGTACAACAAAAAATTAATGTACCTTGGTACTTTATTGCGGTCATCCACAATATGGAATCCTCCCTTAGCTTCAGCAAACATCTGCACAACGGCGATCCCCTAAAAAAACGTACCATAAATGTCCCAGCCCTTCGTCCAGTCCCCGACCCCATTAATGGCTGGGACGTAGGCTATACATGGGAAGAAAGTGCTATAGATGCTTTAACACAAGGAGGCAAAGATTTAGACAAAGTAAAAGATTGGAGTCTACCAGCACAGCTTTGGCAAATTGAGCAATACAACGGCTTTGGTTACAGGCAAAACCATCCAGATGTTCTCACTCCTTATCTGTGGTCGGGTACTAACCTCTATACCAAAGGTAAGTTCACCTCTGACGGAAAATGGAATCCGAATGCAGTTTCTGAGCAAATCGGTGCTGCTGCTTTATTAAAAATTTTGATCCAAGAACAAAATCTTACCATTCTCATGGCTTAATCGCCATGAGGCACCTTCGCATATTCGCATTAGACATAGCAGTGGATAATTTACGCGTTACCCGAAACCTTTGTAGAGACGGTGATTTCTCGCGTCTATTGCGTAGAGCGATCGCATTGGGAAAAAAGAATTATTTTGCCCCCCTGCTCAATAAAATTTGTATTATATCATATCCAGCAGATTACATATGATGTAGAGACGTTGCAATGCAACGTCTCTACAAGGATTTCGGTTTTTTTTAGTAATGTCAATTAAACGGACATCATATTACCCATTAGACATAGGAGTGGAAAAGATGTAGAGACGCGAAATTTCGCCTCTCTACAAAGGGTTTTAAGGAACGCAGAATTAATTTTCACCACGTTTGTCTATTACCCATCTTTCACACAATGATTTAAAATGTTAAATGAGCATGTAATTTAGGTAACAACTTTTTCAGAAGTTTATTTAATTTTATTAGTGCTGACACTGATATAAGATAATTGTATTGATACAGGCACAAGCCCGAAACTTTGTGATCCCGATGTATACAAGTGAGTTGACTAAATATCCTTCTAGAGCAGAGATTGCAAACACCAGCCGCATTCTCGTGGTAGAAGATGAAGAACTAATTCGGGAAATGTTGGTTGTGGCTTTGGAGGAGGAGGGTTATGGGG
>CASBQC010000327.1 GCA_949127805.1 Nostocales cyanobacterium PMM_0081 | reverse complement strand
GATTAGCGGGGGACGATCGCTTAATTGAAGCCGGGGTTGCAGCTACCAAACAATTGGGGACGGGAAGCACTGGTTCGAGATTACTCAGCGGGCATCGAGAATTACACCGAGAGTTAGAAGGGGCGATCGCCTCTCTCAAACAAACAGAAGATTCACTGGTATTCAGTTCTGGCTATTTAGCAAATTTAGGAACAATAACCGCTTTAGTAGGCAAGCGTGATTTAATACTTTCTGACGAATACAATCACTCCAGCTTGAAAAATGGAGCGATTCTTAGTGGTGCGACGGTTATTGAATATCCGCACTCTGATGTAACAGCTTTAAAAAATCTCTTGAGTCAGCGACAAAATTACCGACGCTGTTTAATTATCACTGATAGCGTCTTCAGCATGGATGGGGATTTATGTCCATTGCCGACACTGGTGGATTTAGCTGAAGAATTTAGCAGTATGCTGCTAATTGATGAAGCTCATGCTACTGGGGTGATGGGTAAAACTGGTGCCGGCTGTGTGGAACATTTTGGTTGTACAGGAAAGCAATTAATTCAAGTTGGAACTTTGAGTAAAGCTTTAGGCAGTTTAGGCGGCTATGTCGCCGGGAGTGCCACTTTAATCGACTTTTTGCGAAATCGCGCCCCCACTTGGATTTATACCACCGCGCTGTCACCCGCAGACACCGCAGCAGCGTTAGCAGCAATCAAGATTATACAACTTGAACCGCAACGCCGCAAGCAATTATGGGCGAATGTAGATAATTTGAAAAAGTTGATGCAATTACCCAACTTGAAATTAGTGCCTTCGGAATCTCCTATATTATGTCTTCAATTGCCAAATGCAGCAGCAGCTTTAGAAGCGGGAAAGCAGCTAAAAGCATCTGGCATTTTTGCAAGTGCAATTCGTCCCCCAACAGTTCCCACAAGTCGCATCCGCATATCTGTTATGGCAACCCATGAATCGATACATATTCAGAAGTTGGTGGAAGCGCTTTCGATATATATATAGTAGACATCTCCAAAAAAGAATGTAGAGACGCGATAAATCGTCGTCTCTACAAGGGTTTCGGGCAACGCATAATTAATTTGCCCAGATGTCTAATGTCAATTAAACGGACATGAGATAAGGGTGGATTGCGCTTTGGGACAACGCACCCTACAAAAGCAATGCGATCGTTCACTTTGGATGCTTCCAAATACCCCTCTTGTCTGGGAGCTATTCCTAAAGTCGAATTTAGTTAGCAAAATGAGCTTTTGCTTACTCAAAATGAGCTTTTACTTTCTCATTTCAGTGTTTTCCGCAAGCAAAATGAGCTTTTACTTTCTCAAAATAAGCTTTTGCTTTCTCATTTTGGTGTTTTCCGCAAGCAAAATGAGCTTTTGCTTACTCAAAATGAGCTTTTACTTTCTCATTTTGGTGTTTTCCGCAAGCAAAATAAGCTTTTACTTTCTCCAAATAAGCTTTTACTTTCTTTTTTGAGTAATTCACGCAGTCATGACAAGTATCGCGCTTTGTAAGTTTAATTTTCTTCCTACGTGCCTAGTGGTCTGTCAAACTCCTAAATGACGGTTAGAAAGACGCAAGGGTATCTGAGTCTAAATCAGAAAATCTATCCGTCAATTAGTCCTTGACGCACTACTAGTGTCAAACTCATTTTGACAAAATTAACGCTGTACAGGTGCAGGTAATGCCGCAACCATATCTGCATCAAATCGTTGATGGGCAGGTGCAGATTCTAGCGTGTGCCAAACCTGGCTGATTTGTTGATTGGTTTTGATTTGCATCCAGAATAGAATTAATAACGCGATCGCGCTTAGTATGACTATACCCAGAAAAACTTTGACGATCATGACGATATCCCCCTTCGAGTGTCATCATAGAAAACAACTATAAGAAACTTGTGAAGAAATTACTGTAATTATCAAAAGAATCAAGTGCGATCGCATCCATCTTGGACTTAAGTCCAAGGCTAATAGCATAAGTCCTCTGAAGAGGATTGAACATATATTAAGTAAGATTTCAGTCCATGAATATTCTTTCATCTTCTTTTCTAGGCTCAAACTTTGGTATTGTGTTAAGGTCTTTCTCTTCTTCTTTAAGGACGTGGTAGAGTTCCCAACTTTGTTGAAGATTTAACCAAAACTCAGCACTATTTCCAAAAAATTTTGATAACCGCAGGGCAGTACTTGGTGTAACACCACGCTTTTGGTTTACTAGCTCATTGATTCGCTGATAGGGAACGTGAATTGCTTGTGCAAGTTCAGTTTGTGATATTGCAAAAGGCTCTAAAAAATCCTTAAGTAGGATTTCCCCAGGATGCGTGGGAGGACGATGTTTAGGCACTCTCATTGCTGCATAGCTCCAAAATGATATCACTAGGACTTACGCACTCGTTATGGAAAAACGAACCGCAGAGAACGCAGAGTTCACGGAGGAATGAGGAAGAGAGAGAATTTTTGCGTAAGTCCCGATCGCATAAAATTTGACAATTAACGTCAAATCAGGCAATGCTACCGCGTTTTCTAGCTTCTTTGTAGGAAGTACCCACATTTTTCAAGCCGGCTTTAATCATTTGCTGTTCTAATAAGGCAAAGAAACGCGCTTTATCGGCACCTTTGACCACAGCTTGATTATGCGCTTCCGCGATCGCTACTGGATAGCCATATCCTTTTTGCACTTGCGCTAACATCAACCCTAATGCTTGGTCTAACATAATTGTATTTTCTGCCACCCATGCCGGAACTTCTATCCGAGCAATTTCAGTACCAACATGGACGTAGCAAAAGTAAATTTTTTGGTCTTCATACTGTTGTAAAATGTGGGCATTACTACGCCATAAATTACTGCGTTGTCCTGGTTTTAGTTTAGTTGACCAAAGTGTAGTATCTCGTAAAGGTTCAAATATTTTACAGGGTACTTTTTCTAATTGATTTGGGCAAAAACTTTTACAATCAGGTACTGGGTGAGAACAAGCTGTTAAACGTAAAAAGTTCATCGCTTCAATGTTGCGAGAAGCGCTGAGATAACCCATGATGGGAATTTGAGCAGAGCGCATTTGCTTCCAAGCTTCGAGGATGGGAGGTAAAATGCGATCGCGTGCATCAAAGGGCAACTGTTCTAAAAACCAATAGATTAACGAACCATCCACCATTGCTAAGGTTGGTGCTTCCGTCTTTTCTGCACAAGCAAGTTCAGCTAACACAGTTGTTTCACTTGCAGTGCGTCGATAACCCATCCATTCTTCGGTGCGAATTCCCCATTGCCGCGACATATATAAATCTTCTGGGCGGTAAAATACTTCTGGTAAACTATCTAAAATAGGGTGAAGATTTTGTCCGTAATGCAAAACGACTCTGCCGATGTTGAGGAGATAGCAGTAAGCAATTTCGTGGTGATTCGGGGCTATTTGCGAACCGTCGGTAGCAATAACGGTGTGTACCTTCGGCGGAGTTGGAATATCGATGCAGGCATCTAGAGGCTCAACTGGGGTAGCATTAGAAAAAATAATGCGATCGCGCCATTTTTCCTGTCGTTGTACTAAATCATCTTGACAATCATAAGCATTTTTCAGATGTTGTTGCGCTAATTCTAAACGCTGACGACTAGCAGCAGCTTCTAAAGTTAGATGCTGACTTAAGCCTTGCATTTGTCGCGCTAATTGTGTCAGGTCAAGCATAAATTTTTGTTAGTTGATAGTTGATAGTTTCGGACTACTATTTGATTTTTGAACACACACGTAGGGTGCGTTACGGATTTCATCCTAACGCACCCTACAATACTTAATTTTTTTCAAAATTCAAATCGGATTCTTATAGTTGTTAGTTGGAGCATTGTTAAGATTTACCACTATCAACTAACCACTATCCATTCCGAAAAATCTTGACCAAACTGAGAAAGTGATATTAGCTGAATTCGTGAATCATTTTCAGCCGCGTTTCTTTCTGGTTGAGTATTATAACCCCAGTCTGCCAGAAAGAGTTTGACATTTTCCAAATCAGTTTGCTGTTTAACTAACTGTAACGTTTTGATTCTGTCTTCTACAAACCATAAACTGACTGCTTTTTCTTGTGCAGCCTGGATTAATTCTCTTAAAATTTCGTATTTGGGACGCTTGACTTCTTTGCCAAAAATGGCTTCTTTTTCTAAAGTAACTCCTTGTTGTTGCAACAACTGCTGTACAAAACGTCCTTCTTTGGTGGTGACGATATACAGCTTGATTTTACTAGCAAGAGTTGCTTTAATTTTTTCTACCACACCCGGATAAAATCGATGCAGACTCAGCCAGCCATCTAAATCTGTGACAATCCATTCATCCCGGAGATTATCTAGTTTTGTAGCAATTTCTTTTGCCTGTAGCTTGTCTTCTAACAAAATTTGTTGAGCGATACTTGCCCATTCTTGAAGAATCTTTTCATCATCAATTCCCGCTACCAAAGCCTTAATTAAAACAGGCATTTCCCAACCTGTTTCAATCACAGGTCTAAGCTGATAAAATCTAGAAGCTAAATCATCTGATGGTGTTTGGTTAGTTGGCGACCATACTTGACAATAGGTACGCCATGCTACCTGAAAATATTCAATTAGTCCGTCACAAATTACACCATCAAAGTCTAAAGCGAGAATTGTAGGACTGTTTGCCGTCATTGTTTTGGGAATTAAAACTGCTGTTTTCAGCTTAACTGAATCCCCTAACTTTGGAGATTTTCTAACCTATGTGGAGCGATCGCTTCTAACCAATCAAGCCAAGAAAATGTCGCACTTTATTAGACACGCGAAAGTGAAAAGTAATTATGCGTTGCCCGAAACCCTTTGTAGAGACGCGATTTATCGCGTCTCTACAAAGAAGACGCGATAAATCGCGTCTTCGGATCATTTCTATGTCTATAGGACTTACGCAACTGGCACATAATCTTATTCGTAGTAGGCACTTCAGTGCCTAAAATAAGCGCTTAAGCGCTTACTACGAGTAAATATTTATGTTTTTTGTGTGACAGTTGCGTAAGTTATAGTTTATTAAGAATCAAAGCGCATCGGCGATAGCTTTTGCGGACAAGATCGAGAACAAAGTAGGGTATCCGCAGCTTTAGTGGAGATAAAAAAGGGCGGTAGAACCAGTAATATGCCTTCTTTAGATTATTCCACTTTGAGCAAGTGTCCTCATGAAGGAAGTCCGAGATATCTACAACAAAACCCTTACCTTCGTGCATCATCACATTGCGTCCGTGGATGTCATGGGGGTGAAGACCGCAACGCGACGCATAGTCTAGCGCTCGGTCGATGTCTCGTATGACCTTTATAGGGATACGCACACCAAGATGGATGCAGTCGTAGAGAGTCGTTCCGTACAGCCGCTTCAGCACTAAAAAGTTTTCTCTTGCGTACAGACACTCAGAAAAAGCCTCGTGTGAACCCAAACGACGATAAACCTCTACCTCTTCCTCAAAGCCCGGTCGTCCGGGGGCGTAAATTTTCACCACCTGATTTGGGTAATCGGGGTGATAAACTACTATGGCGTAGTTTCCCTTTCCCAGAAGCCTCCATTCTTCAGGGAGATAACGAACCTCCACCGGATCGTGGGGATCGACGCTCTCAATCTGCAACCCAGGTAGTAGCTTTTGGTGGATAATTTCGATCAGCCGATTTATGTGCGTATCCATACAAGATAAGTTTGTTTTACCTTGGAGGTAACTTAAATAAACTACCTTACCCAGCTTAACCGTTGTTGATTCTCAGGTTAAGCATTTTACCTTGCTTAAAAATAGTAATACAGCATATTTCAGGTTTCGGAGGTACATGTATAAAACCCAAAACTCGCTCCCAGACGTTCGGTCCGGAACGTCTCTACGTATATTCAATAAAAACGCATCTTAATTTTGGTGATAAAGTAGAGACGTTCGGTCCGGAACGTCTCTACAAAGATATCTGAAGGATGAAGGGTAAAGGATGAAAAAAGAGGAATTTTCGTGCCTTTCATACTTCATACTTGATACTTCATACTTCAGTTGACAATTCCTAAAATTTGTGATTTTTCTACTTCAGCAATTTTTGGTGTTAAGAATCCATTTGCGTAGATTCCGGGGTTTGTTTGAGCTATTTGGGTGTAAGATTGGCGAACTTGAGCGTTAACTGCAACTGTTTTCACATCATACATCTGCATTGTGAATTTAGGATATAAGCCAATGGCAATAATCAAGACGATGAAACTAGCTGCAATTAATATTTCCCTGGGACTCGCATCTCTGTAAACAGCTTGGGTAGGAATAACGCAATCCGTACCAAAACAACTTGCTTCGTCTTCAAGTTGATTCTCTACCCCAGCATCATCAATGTTACATTTAAGTTCTGCACCAGTTCCGTAAAATACCTCTTTCAACATCGATAGCAGGTAAATCGGGGTAAGAATTACTCCAACTGCGGCAAGGAATACTGTCACCGTGCAAAATGTCGAACTATAAATATCGCTGGTTGTTACCCCGATGAATACCGAGATTTCGCTAGCAAAACCGCTCATTCCGGGGAGTGCTAGAGATGCCATTGCCGCAATTGTAAACAGTGCGAATACTTTGGGCATTACCTGACCAATTCCACCCATGTCAGTCATTGTCATTGTTTGGGTGCGGTCATAGGTTACACCAGCTAAGAAGAATAATACTGATGCAATCAAACCGTGGGAAATCATTTGCAACATTGCACCGTTAATACCAATATCGGTAAAGGATGCAATACCCAACAGCACAAAGCCCATGTGGGATACTGAAGAGTAGGCAAGACGACGTTTCATGTTTGTTTGGGCAAAGGAGTTTAACGCACCGTAGATAATGTTAACTACACCTAAAATTGCCAGAATCGGTGCGAAGTAAATATGTGCGTCGGAGAGAAGTTCTAAATTTAGGCGAATTAATCCATATCCGCCCATTTTTAAAAGTACACCTGCTAGAATCATCGAGACGGGTGTGGATGCTTCACCGTGGGCATCTGGTAGCCAAGTATGCATCGGGAAAATAGCTAGTTTGACACCGAATGCAATCAACAATCCCGCATACAAAACCAGTTCTAAGCCAAGGGGATAATCTTTGAGGGCAAGTTGTGCGATATCAAAGGTTACATTACTACCCCCGGAAAGTGCCATACCCAAGGCAGCTACGAGAATAAAAATAGAAGCTGCTGCTGTGTAAATAATGAATTTTGTAGCTGCGTAACGACGCTTTTGACCACCCCAAATATTAATTAGTAGGTAAACGGGGACTAGTTCGACTTCCCACATAATGAAAAACAGCAGCAAATCTTGAGCGACAAAAACTCCTATCTGCGCGGAATATAACATTAACATCAGCGCGTAGAAAAGTTTTGGTCTGCGGTCAACTTGCCAAGCTGAAAAAATCGCAAGGGTTGTCACAAATCCAGCTAAAAGAACTAGAGGTGCTGACAACCCATCGACAGAAACAGCCCAGTTTAGACTTAGCTGAGGCACCCAAGCATAACTTTCTGCGAGTTGGAAAGTTGCGCTGCTTGGGTCGTAATTGTTCCAAAAAGCGTAGCATATCAGGATAAGATCTGCGATCGCCACACCTAATGCATACCATCGTACCTGCTTACCGTCTTTGTCAGGTAATACTGGAATTAGTAAGGAAGCTACGGCAGGCAGCATGATTATCGCAGTTAGCCAGGGGAATTGTTCTGCCATTGTGGTTACTGAGCAAAAATACTTATTTATTCAATGGAAATATCTTATAACGTTTTGTAAATAATTGTTCATTATTATTTATCGCAGTTAACTATAGGTAAAAGCACTCATTATTATTTCTCTTGGCTATCTATAGAAAAATGCCGTCAAAATTGCAAATTTATGCGAAACGCAGTTAATAGTACTTTCCGCTTGTGAAACTGGGTTGGGTGATGTGAAAGTCGGAGATGGACTTTACGGTTTGCGTCGTGCTTTGGTAATTGCAGGTTCTCAAAGTCAAGTTTTGAGCTTGTGGGTAGTCAGCGATGCTGGGACGAAGGATTTGATGGTGAAGTATTACCAAAATTTGAAACTTGGTAAGGGGAGACATGAAGCTTTAAGAGAAGCACAAATGGAGTTGTTGAAAACACCCGGATATGAGCATCCTTATTATTGGGCAAGTTTTGTTCCTTCCGGTGATTGGAGTGCGTTTAATAAATTGCATTAATTCTTAGCCTTTTTAAACGCAAAGGAACGCTAAGGTTAGCGCAAAGGTACGCAGAGTCTTCTTCGAGATTTTCGTTACGAATTAAACTCTGCGATGAAGGACGCTTTGGGTGAGATAAAAATAATGTAATTGATTGTAAAGGAAAAAAATCAGGTTATTTCGCCACAATGAATACTGAATCACTGTTCTAGGGGAAATTGCGCCTAACAGTGTTCGGTTCTACGACTGTTGCCAGTACACAAATAACTATAACCTCGTAGTGGGATGTCTTTTTTAGATGCTGTTAGCCGTCGAATGAACTAAGAGGTGAAAACCTGTGTACAAATGGATCTTGCCAAGTCTGAGTGAAATTTTAGCCGAAAGTCAATCAAACGTGGCTGAATGTTCACCTGCTGCATCAGACCGGCAGTGGTGCGTCAGTTTAGCCGCAACTGAACAGTTGCTATTAAATACTTTAGCAACTACTTCGACTGATGCCACCCAAGGATTAGTTTTAGCTGCACCGGCACCAATGTTTAGTGATCCTAGATTAACTCAAAGCTTGCAAACAATAACTTTTACAGCAAAACCATTTAACCCGTTGGCACTGATGCCATTTAAAATGCCCACTGAGACGACAGTAACGGTAGATGAAGTTGCTCCTCATGAAGCGGTATTGCCTTTATTAGCTGCCGATCCGTTGGGAAATGAGCAGTTTTGCTTAATTTTTACAGAAAAATTTAGATTAGTACTCGTTTTAGCAGAAGATAGTTGCGGTAAAAAAAGGTTTTCGTTTTCTTTTGACCCAGAAGTGGTTGAGATGGCTTGGCGATCGCTTGGTGCAAGAGTCATGCTAAACAATCCAGATTTTTACGCTGAACTGAATTCTTTAGTGCAAAAATACGAACCAGTTGCACCAGATTACCATATTTTGATGCAATTTAGTCAGTTATTGTTAACGCACCTACCCCAAGAAGAAAAAGCCACAAGCCGACACGATAAGGAAAATAGCACCGATTCTGCCTCTGTTCACCGTTCGTCCCGTCCTGATGTAGAATTGCTGCAAGCTTTTGCTCACGAAGTCCGTACACCCTTGACAACAATTCGCACCATGACTCGTCTGCTGTTAAAGCAGAAAACCTTGCCAGCAAACGCTATCAAGCGCTTGGAAGTTATCGACCACGAGTGTACAGAGCAAATTGATCGTATGGAGTTGCTCTTTAAAGCCGCAGAATTAGAAACTTGTGCGACACCAAAATCGAGCAACACTCAACTTACACCAACTTCTCTAGATCAAGTTTTACAGCAAAGCATTCCCCGCTGGCAACAAACCGCAAATCGCCGTAATTTGACTTTGGATGTTATTTTACCGCAGCAATTACCAACGGTGGTAAGCAATCCTGCGATGCTCGATCGCGTCCTCACGGGTTTGATCGAAAATTTTACCCGCAGTTTACCACCAGGTAGCCATATTCAAGTACACGTAATTCCGGCTGGGGATCAATTAAAGTTACAATTATCACCCCACACTCAATGCAAAGACAGTGAAAACACTTTTGGAGTCGTAACCCCCCCAATTCGTAAGGCTTTAGGTCAATTGTTGATGTTTCAACCAGAGACGGGTGTAATTAGCTTAAATCTTTCTGCGACAAAGCATTTATTTCAGGCGATCGGGGGTAAATTAATTGTCCGTCAGCGTCCGCAACATGGCGAAGTTTTGACGATTTTTCTGCCTTTGAAGGATTGATAAGGGGTGGTGCGGATTACATATAATGTAGAGACGTAGCAATGCTACGTCTCTACAAGGATTTCGGTTTTTTTATTAATGTCAATTAAACGGACATGAAATGACTAGATACGAGTAGGTATTGCTCTTACCCAATACAAGTAACTAACTGATTCACACGTGGTTTACCGAAGCGTTCCCACGCATTACCACCGCGCAGAAATAACTCCATCCAACGAATCGATCGCGTCCCATCAGGTGTTAACCAACCAGAACTTCCCGGTGCAAAGGCTAATGTCCCTTCTGGCACTTTAAAGCTGCCGTCGGAGTATATTGCATCACTAACTACATCACCGACGCGGATAATTACTTTGGTTTCGGGTTTCAGGTTGATGCTATCTGCTGGGATGGTGGTTTTGATGTTACCGTAACCGTCAATCCAGGCTACGCGATCGCTTGGTGCATCAGGAATATCACTTTTGTTCAAAACTTCTCCCAAAACGCTTAAATCCCCTCTACCAATTGCACCGGCTGCACTGGGGAATACATCACGAGAACGAAATTGCGAACCGCCTCTAGAAACGTTGACTATATGCAACACTTGTGCATAATCTTTGATAAACGAGAGCGTATAACCAGCATTTACACCGACTACTTTAACATTATTGGATAGCAACGCATAAGTTAATCCCTCCCCTTCATTGTCCCGTCTGGCTTGTTTATCATCTTGGCGGGGCGCACAATTATGATAAATTAAACGTTCTTCCGGACCAATGTTCAGACCTAGTTGAGCAATCCAAAAGCCAGTAGCAAGGGTACTGAAAGCTGGAACTGAAACTAAGTTGATTTGCCCTTGCGGTAATTCCGTTAATAAACGCTGCGTAACCTCAGCAAAAGCCGGATCGCCGTTTCCGTAGTCTGCAATTAAGGTGATGAACATAGTTAGTGGATGGTTGTTGGTTGTTGGTGGTTAGTTGATGGTTGTTGGTAGTCAAAAAGTATTCCTAATCACTATCAACCATCCAATAACCACTAACATTGTACAGACGCGATTAATCGCGTCTCTACTATCCACCAACCAATAACTGTACTGTAAAAATAGAACCTTCACATAGTTTACTTTTGACAGATATAGAGCCTCCACAACGTCGCAGTAGTTGCTGAACAATCATTAACCCTAAACCGACGCCTCCCTTGTCTTCTGTTGCACCTGGACGCACGCGATAAAAGCGATCGAAGATTTTGGGAATTTCGTTTTCGGCAATACCTATACCTGTGTCGCGAAATTCTAGTTGGACATAATTGCTTTGAAGGCGCCTAGTGGTAGATGCTTTTTGGATGCCTTCACGCTGGGAAGTTCCGCCCATAAAGGCTCGCACCGATACTTGACCACCATTAGGTGTAAACTTAATACTGTTATGCAATAAATTAATTACAATCTGCTTTAACCTACCAGTAACACATCTAACGGCTGGCAGCTCGCTAGGTATGGTGTAGGCAAGGAGAATGCCTTTTTCTTGGGCTAAAGGTTGATAGGTACTGACTACCCCTGGTACAATGTCCGAGAGGCGTACCGATTCTAAAGTAGTTGCTTCTAAATTGCGCTCTAATTCTACCAGATCCAATAAACCAGTAATTAGGGAACTTTGGCGATCGCACAAATTATTCAACATTTGTAAATAACGTTGTCGCTGGGTTGGTTTGAGATTGGGAGAATTTAACAATGAAAGTGCTGTTTTCATGTGCGTTAACGGTGTACGCAATTCTTGACACACATTGTTTAAGTATTCATCCTTAAGTTCTTCTTTATTGTGCTGTTTTTGATTTCGCTGCTGAACTTTGTTAAAACGTTCAACAGCGATTTGTCGATTAATTTCTTCTTGTCGCTGAAGTTGTTTTACCAGCAGGCAACTCATGAGTGTTGCATCTGGCATAGTTGGGCAAATAAAATCAGCTGGAACGAGAGAAAATGAATCTGGTGCAGTTGCTTGTTTTATACCATCTAAAACTCGCTGAATTATTCTTCCCTCAAAAGTATTTATTGCCAGCAACCCTGGGGTTTTATTGCCTTTTACTTTTGCGTCAGGGGTATATGTTATTTTGTGCGTAGACGCGTCTCCGAAGCCTCTCGTTCGCGTTAGCGTCTCCGAAGGAGAAGAGAAGCGGCTTGTCGTCAGACATCGCTTTGCCAAAATTAAACTACAAAACTGCGGTGATAATACCATTAAAAAGTATTCCCGTCGCAGAAGGCTTGTTTTTGGCAGTAGTTGCACTTGCCGCTGATATGATGGAATGATGTCTTTTTCCTGACTAGAAGCGAAGTCTGCATCTGAGTCATTTAAACTTTGGACTTCTCGGAAGCTTTGAAGTGGAGCTACGTTACAACTATAAATGACATCAGACACTTTTACCCAAGAGTGATAACGCGCTAATTCTGATTGCCAAATTTTTTGTGGTGGTAGCTTCACCCATAAAGTGGCTGGAATTTTCTGCTCAATTAATAAGTCAATTTGCGATCGCACCAGTGACAGCAAAGTAGCAGGACTAAGAGATAATGGTTGGGGAGGCGTTTTTACACCCAAAGCTAGCTGATATATAGACAGATCCTGAGCTAGAGAAACATTCATTTTGCGGTTTCACTTCTAAAGGCAAGGAGAAAAGAAGATTTGACACTCCTAGCGAGTCAACGCGACGAGGATTCTTGGCTCACCGAAACCACTTAAACTAAATACCTTGCAGTGTTTAGCCCAGAGGTGGGATTCTCCCCAAGCGTTAATTCGGGTATGCCCTACCCTATTCGTATTTCTACGAGTCCTTTTTTAATTGAAACTTTTTTCGTTCCAAAATACCGTCTGTCTAGTCCTATGAATCTTTTACCCACTGCTAGGGAAACTAGAACATGCAGTAGAACCGCATAGATTCAATTGTCAAGGTTCAGTGTTTAGCCTTTCGGCAACATTGGGTTTTTATTGTGGTTACTTACCCTTTCCACGTTTGCCATTATAGCAGTGGTTGACCCAAAAAGTCCCATATAAAGCCGTCCTATAAGGACGGGGTTTTAGACCCATTTTCTTGATAACTATTTTAGGACTTACGCAAAAATTCTCTCTCTTCCTCATTCCTCTCTCGATGATGCGTTCTGATGCCTTCTCTTATCCTTCAAAGACGCCCAAGGGACGAGACGCAACTCTTAGAGACGCTGCCCGAACGCTCGTAACCACAGCGAGGACTTTGGGCTGCGAACTCTGTGCCTAGTAAGGTTCGTTTTTTGATTGATTTGCGTCAATCTTATATTTCTTTGATTTTTACACCCGTTAAAAGAAGATTATTGATTAAGTATTAATAACTATGAGGATGGGGGATGCCCACGTAAAGCTAGCGCTATGACGTGGGAGGATGTCACGATTGCCTAACTTAAAGCTGAATTAATAATGACACAATTACGCCCCTTTCTTTTAGCTTGAAAGAGTGCTTCTTCAGCAGCGGCAATCAACATTGCGCTTGTGTTTTGATGCTTGGGTGTTGCACTTGCAATTCCTAAGCTAACAGTGAGAACTAAAGCCGGAATTCCATCAAATTGAGATTTCCTCTCGGCGATCGCGTTACGTGCTTCATGCCACATTCTGGTTTTTCCGTCAACATAATCAAAGATTCGCTGCAACTGGGAACTCGCTTCGGGGTTGGGTTCTATATGAGCGATCGCTAATTGGTTAATCCTCTCGCGAATGTTTTCTGCAATTCCCACCGCACCCCACGCATCTATTTGAGGTAAGATAACAGCAAATTTTGTCTCATCATAGTGTGCTATGAGAGTTGCTTGATACTTTAGGCATTCGTAGATAGTATTGCTAATTAGCTGTAAACTACTATTTGCAGCTTGATATCCGTGAGTGTCACTGTAAAATTTCAAGTAGTCAATTTCACACAAAATCACAGATAGCAGTGAAGGCTTTGTCAGCCAGTTCTGCCACTCGGTTTCTAAATATTTTTTGAAGTAGTGTAAATTGACGAACTTACCAAGAGCATTATCATATCTGCCTTTTCCTTGTTGTGGTTGTTCCTCTAACAGAAGAGCTTGATCGTGAGCGTGATTTTGCTTTAATATCTCTTGACTAAAATAAAGGCGATACAACTCGCAGCTGGGGTGAGCGTGATTGCTATCTAGTTGAACTAAACCCATACTTTCTAGTTTATAAGCAGCGATCGCGTCTAGTTGATTCAGTCTCGTTGTACTCACAACTTGTTGCATAGCTGATATCAATTCGGGTTCAGCTTGAAGTAAACTTAAAAGTTCTCGTAAATGCTGACTATAAATTCCAACAGGTGTAAAAGCTGTTTCTAATAACTTTTCTAGCGTCATCTTTCCCTGACGCAAATGATAAAGCGCTAAACTCGTCAGATATGGATGTCCTCCCACCATTGCTTGTAGAGGTCTCAGACGTTGCGCTCCTTCCTCGGAAGCTGCCCAAGACAATCCATAGCGCTCTGCCAAATTCTGTACTTGCTTCAAGCTAAAGGGTGGTAATGGAACAGTTACCCCAACATTAAAAGGAGATTGGTTCAGCTTGAGAGGGATATATATTTCTGTTGTATGAACCACCACTAACCGCAGTTTTTGCCAAATCTTATCTTGCTTTGACTGTTCGTGCCAAAATCGCAACATTGGCAAAAAGTCTTGGGCTATATTACGATGTTCAAAAACTAAATTGACTTCATTCAAAGCCAAGACTATCGGACTATCAATTTGCTCTAGCAGATAGGCTTCAAAATATATTTTGCAGCTTACCTTGCTGCCCATCTCTGCATCCCAATAATCATCCAAATTCGGAACGAGGTTCAACTGCCTGCTGATATTAATGCAGAACCAACGTAAAAATTTATCTAGTGAAACAAAAACAGCTTCATCAGCTTCCTGAAAGTCCAAACAAACAGCTTGATAATTTTGCGCCTTAGCGTGAGCAATAATCCGGTTCAGCAGCGAACTTTTCCCCGTCTTTCTAGGTGCTTTAATTCGCATTAAGCAACCTGGTTGCATAATTTCGCTACAAACAAGTTCTTCAAGGGGAGGACGATTGATGTAAAGAAAAGAATCCAGCGGTATAGGACCGTTAGGAAACTTTATTTCACTGATTGTGGCTAAATCGGGAGAAGTTTTTTCTACCTTGATATCTTCTGTAAATTTTTGTTGCGGTTGGTTCTGCTCTTGAGGAATTTCGTCTTGGTCTAATTTATTCAATACGATATACAGATTTTTTTTTGTTACCTTCTCCCCCAAAGCCTCTGAAAGCTCTAGCCATAGCTGTGACCCAACTTGCTTGATATAATCGCTACCATAGCCCGATTCCCTTGCCATTTCGCTGTAAGTCTTTCCCTGCCACGATTGACAAAGCACAAACTGCTGAATCGAATCCAGAGGCTTGTGCTGTAGAATTCTTCCTATATTTTTGAGGAGTTGTTCCACGGTTAAAGATTAATTAAGTAGATACACGTATATTTTTCTAGTTGGTGTAAATATACATCTGAAGAAGAATTTATGATATCTATCTTAAGGATGATTGCTAAATAGTATAAAGCATGAATTAAGAAAAAAAAAGGATACTTCCTAATTGATCGTGTTCAAGCTAGAGGAGAAAGAGGAAACTACAGTACACAACGTGTAAACTTTCAATCCTAGTGTATTGGTTAATGTTTCGTTACATACTTGTAAATTTCCCCGCCGGCTTACCTTAGTTCTCGATTTAATTCACGGGTATTACCCTTAATTGGGTAGCCTTATTTTCCAGAGTAACTTGTCTATCTGCTCTAACTTGGAATTATAAACTTTCTCAACTCCAGCTTTTAAAAAGTCAGAGGAATCGAATAAAAATACATCAGTAAATCCAGAAGTAATCTCTGGCATCTGACCTTTAGCTACAAATTGAAACCGCACTTTTGGTTCAAGTAGTCCACCAAGTACTTGTAGTTGAATTATGTTAGCATCACTAATTAAAAGCGGTTTATTAGCTTTAACAATAATGTCAGCAACTTGGGGATATTGTTGGTTTATCTCAGGAACTTTGTTCCACCACATCTGGGATTGAGACATGAGCGTACAAGATAGGACTCCGCTAATAATTACCATAAAGGCTAAAAGTGACCAGAGCTTTTTTTGCCAAACACTAGTATAAATAGATGTAATTTTAGTGGTAAATAGGTGAGCAACAGCTAACTGTATACCTAAAATAGAGGGAAGTATATATCGAGTAGTACCGTATCGCTTTTCAAAGACAAAATCTAGCAGCATTAGGGGAAGCGCTACAGACCCACTCAAGGTTAAGACAAATAACCAAACTCGTTTATCGGTTCTTCGACAGAGAACATAAATTGAGTAGATCGTTAGAGTGAAAATAATTAAAATAAAAGGAATTAAGACAAGCTTAAGTTTCCCTGATTCACCAGGGGCAACACCTAAATCAAGAAACGCACGACTAACGATACCAGCCCACCTTGTAGCTGAAGCCAAGAATGTTTGTTTAGTATCCGTCCAACTTACTGTTTGTGGAGCAGGGTTGGTAATTATCACAAAAACCCAAGGTAGGAAAATCACAAACCCCGCAAGCAATGAAAGCAGGTAAGAGATCAATGTTTTACTCAACCGGAAGCGTTCCATTGCGACTACATATATTCCCTGTCCAAGGGCAACAAAGCTAAAAAATAATTGACTGTAAAATCCTAGTGACAATGTTGCTGCATAAATGAACCAAGCAAATTTTGTTTGAAGTCGCATAGCTCGCAGCAGTGTTGCGCTCGATATTAAGATGGCTACTATCCATAAACTGTACGCTCGTGCTTCTTGTGCATACAGGACGTGAACAGGTGAAATGGCTACCAACGCGATCGCTACCCACCCTATTAGTGAAGACTCGAATAAAGCTTGGCATAGCCAATAAAGACAAGGAAAGGTAAGCAGACTAATGAATGCCGAAAAACTTCTAGTCACTGCGACAGAATTGCCAAACCACTCTACCCAAAACCGGAGTATCACGAAATATAGCGGCACAACCTGCGACTCTTCTGATGCCAAGCCTTTAATTGTATCAATTGTGTTTTTTTCCAGATTAGGATACTGGTATTTATGCAAATCTTCTATGCTTATCAAACGACGATTACGTAACTGCTCATCCATTTCTCGCACTGTATAACCAGATACGCGTAATGATGTGAAAACTTCATCACCCCAATAAACTTTTTTGTCAAGATTCACGAAGCGGAAAAATACACCAATTACTAATAGGATGATGCTGAAAAAGCATAACCAATTTCGAGAAATACGCCAGTTAGGTGACAATTCTTTTTTCATATTCTCCACTTTCCTAGTTATAAATTATTGCTCTGTCTAGTTTTTATCCGTCTATTCTGTCACTCGCCAGCTGAGTTTGAGATTAACCCAAAAATTCCAGATGGTAGCAATTGCGATCGCAATTAAGTTAGCGATGTAGCGATTAGGAATGAGGAAATTAAATACCAGATTCAACACCAGCACATTCAACATCAAACCAGCGAGGCAAATTATGTTGAATTTAAAAAAGCGCTTCAGACGTTGACTCCATCCCTGCTGCTCCATGCTGACATCAGCAAAAGTCCAGGCATCATTCAATAAAAAATTGTTGAAAATCGCAATTTCACCAGCAATGATTTTGCTGCGAGTCAGCGGCAAAGCTAGGGTTGTTGGATCGCTGAGTAAGTAAAGCACTGCCATATCCACAAACACTCCACTCAGTCCTACCAATCCAAAGCGGAGGAACCGACCAATGGGAAAACCGATTTTTTGACTGAATTGTCTTACTCGTCCTGTTGCCAGCCTTAACCGCAATAAGTGATGTATGTAGTCTACATATTGCTTCCATGTGACTTTGCTTTCACCTTGCTTGCGCTCACAAAATACATAACCTACTTCGGCAATGGAGCGCATTCTTCCCCGTCCAACTACCTCCAAGAGAATTTTGTATCCTACTGGATTAAGTGTTACACCAGACAACGCACTCCGACGCACCATAAAATAACCACTCATCGGATCGGAAATCCTGCCCACTACACCTGGTAGAATAATCAATCCCAACACTTGAGCGCCACGGGACAAGAAACGCCTGACAACACTCCAACTACTGACCCCACCTCCTTCAACATTGCGGCTGGCTACTGCCAAGTCTGCTCCCTGTTGAATGCCACGTAAAAGTTGCGTCAACACTTCTGGAGGATGCTGCAAATCCCCATCAATTACCCCTAACACATTCCCCCTTGCTGCCTGCCACCCACGAATTACTGCCGAGGACAATCCTTTTTCCTGTTGCCGTCGCATCACCCGCAATTGGGGGTATTCATCCATAAGTGATTGTGCTACCTCCCAAGTGCGGTCTGGACTGTCATCGTCTACCACAATCAGTTCGTAGTCTTTTGGCATAAACTCATCAAGCACCTGACTCAATATCTTGACAATCTTCTCGATATTGTCACGTTCTTTGTAAGTTGGAATCACTAAAGAAAACTGGATGGATTGACTAATAACACCTGTCGTAGTATTTGGTGATAACTCAGAAATCTGTAAACTCCCACATGGGACTGCTAATAATGAATCAGTTTTATTCTTACTCATTGATTTAAATTGGTACTAAGAGCTTCAAAAGTTTTCAGCTTGATTAATCTTTGCCTAATAATCTACACAACCAACAGAACCTTTGTTCGTATCTGTCAAGTTGGAATATAGCAATCCTACTACTAGATAAGAGCGTGAAAATTAGCGGTGTTCAGATTCCCGACTTCCCATAAGTTGTTCTAACTTTATGTAAGCAAGAAGGACTCTGGAGAGCCTCTTATACTATTTCACGCTCATGTGTGATACAAATCATTCTTTTTTCCCCTGCTCCCTGCAAGAAAGCCCCCTGCGGTCTATTTGTATCAACTTTAAAGTGAACCGATATTAATAAGCACCTGTCTTTTGCAGCACAACCCTAACAGTTTTCAGCAAAATTTTCAGATCAAGCCAAAGTGCCCAATTCTCAATGTAAGCAATATCTAATTTCACTCCTTCTTCAAAATTTTCGATATCCGAACGACCAGAAACTTGCCACAATCCAGTGATACCGGGCAAAACTTCTTGTCGGATAAAATGCATAGTTTGAAACCTCTCTACATCTCGCAGAGGAAGAGGACGCGGACCAACTAAACTCATTTCTCCAAGTAAAACATTAAACAGTTGCGGCAATTCGTCCAAACTGTAAAGACGTAGAAATTTACCAATTCGTGTGACGCGAGGATCATTTTTTAGTTTAAATAAAACACCATCCTTTATCTCATTCTTCGCTTCTAACTCAGCTTGTAACTTTTCCGCATTTACAACCATTGTCCGGAATTTCCACATTTTGAATTTGTTACAATGCAGACCAATTCTATTTTGTCTGAAGAAGATTGGACCCGGAGAATCAAGCTTAATTAGTAAGGCAATTAGCAGATAAATTGGTGAGAATAACGTTATCAGAATAATTGAACAAACAAGGTCAAAACATCGCTTTATCCAAAAATCACTGCCTGTAATAATTGGTGCTGGAATTGTCAGACAGGGAGTTTCACCTATCATCCAAAAAATCGATTTGGGATGATGAACTTCATTTTTTGTTGGGAGTATTTGTAGAATAATGCCGGCACTATGAAAATGCCAGCAAATATATAAACGATTCTTGATTGCACTCCAAGAAACAAAAGCTTCGACTATACCCTCTTTGCGAAGATATTCAAATGTTGCTTTTCTGTTGCATCTATCTAGACAGCTAGAGTCAGATATTCCTTGTACAACGTAGCATTTTTCTTTTTCTATTAAATTAATATGTTTGTGTTTATCTTCGGCTTCAGAAATGAGAAAAACCGGATAACGAACTGCTCCTTTTTCACGAGCTCCTTTAATAGTAACCTCAATCACAAAGCGAGATATACAGATGAATGCTACAGATAAAAACCAAAATATTATAAAAGTTGACCGCGAAACATAAGTCTCTGGCTCGTAGAGAAAAGCAACTAGCAAAAGTAAAACTTCTGACAATGATACTGCTTGAATAAGACCAAGATAATTACGGCGATGTTTACCTGGTTTGTAAAGTCCTTTGACTGCAATAACGGCTATTTCAACTGTGATAATTAGCAATAAAAAAGACGTTTTTTGTGTCCAAGGAGATGCCAATGGAGTTCCATAAAATACAGCTAACTTCCATGCCAAGGTTACAGAAATGATATCCAGAAAGATAAGTGTTACTACCCTTAGTAATTTGATAGCTAATCCTCTCTGTATTCTTGTGCCTTTTGCTGACCTTAAGTCTGGTTGAAAATTTACAACTGGTAGAGATTTGGAAGAGATATTTTTTATTGCCATTGTATTTTTGCCGTTAGCTACATTCATTTGTGAGAAACGAGAATCCGGGATTCTGAGACTGTGAACTAGTATGTTGATGGTTTGGAACGCTTTTTGAAAGGGTTTTTAATTCGTTCTTGTAAGACACGATAAAAAAACAACGGATTTCCAATAAGATATCGTTCCCACAAGCGTCCTGGTTCTGTGACTAATCGTGTTAACCACTCCAGCCCGTAATTAGTCATCCACTGCGAACCTCTGTATACTTTGCCACTATAAAAATCAAGACATGCACCCAAAGGCAGAAACACTTTTGCGTCTATTTGGTCTATATTTTTCAAAATCCAATGTTCTTGCAATGGCATACCAAAGCCTATATACAAGATGTCTGGCTTAAATTTATTGATTTGTTGAATCACAAATTCATTTTCTTTACCAGACTTATCAAAATAACCGTGATGTCCTTTCACGTTTAAATTTGGTGCAACTACTTTCAGCTTTGTGATTGCTTTCTCTACTGTACCTGGTTCACCAGCAAGCAGAAATAAGGAAACATTTTCTCCCTCGCAAGTTAATGCCAAATCCTCTATATAGTCTGGGCAAGTCATGCGATTTGTTGAGTCTACACAGCAACCCATAAGTTTTGCCCCTACTAAAACACCAAATCCATCACAGAATACTAAATCGGATTTATTGATGAAATCTTTATACCAAGGTAGTTCATAGGCAAAGTTCATTGCCCTAACATTTACGTTACAGATAGTTGTCTTGTTTTCGAGTTTTGCTGCTTTGACAACATACTGTATTAAATCCTGAACTTTTAATTTATGGAATTTAGTTCCAAGTAAGACCATTTCTTCAAATTTGTTGATTACCATAGTTACTCTATATTGAAAATTGCTTGTCAAACTAAATTATGTAGTTGCACCCATATTTTTTAGATCAGATTTTTGAGGATCGTTTAAGAGCTTGAGAATTAAATTAATATGTTCCTGCTTATCTTCTGCTTCAGTAATGAGAAAAACCGAATAACGAACTACTCATTTTTGACGAACTACATGACTTTCATCCAACACCATTATGCAAATTAAATGTCCGAGAGCTTAATGGGTAAAATTTATCATTCAAACTTGGACAATCCTATTTTTTGCCTGAGCACCAGCCAGATGAAGAGAGGATTACCTACGATGTAGCGCTTCCATAAACGTTGAGGCTCAACAAGCAAGCGGAAGAACCATTCTAGACCAAACTTTTGCATTAAAGTTGGTGCCCGTTTCACCATGTTGGCGACTAGTTCAAAGCTCACCCCAATCCCAATTGAAATTGGTACTCTCAGTTCCTGATAATTACTATAAATCCAGTATTCTTGCTTAGGAGCACCCAACCCAACAAAGAGAATGTGAGGTTTTGATTCTCGAATTTTAGAGTTTATTAGTGCCAGTTCTTTTGGCTTTGATTCAAAACCGTAAGGTGGACAGTGAGTACCTACAACTTTCAAGTTTGGATGTCTTAACTGAAGGATTTCTTTTGCTTTTTCAGCCGCTCCAGGACGACCTCCTAGTAAAAATATTTTGAGGTTTTTTTCTGCGGCGATCGCACACAACTGTTCAAATAAATCTGTACCATTAACCCTACCTTTTAGAGGTGTCTGCAAAAATTTAGCTGCCCATAGCAGGGAAACTCCGTCTGGTACTACTAAAAAAGCTTGACGATAAATTTCCCGAAAATAAGTATCTTTCTGTAAAGTCAAAATATGTTGTGCATTAGGAGTTACAACATACTCTGGCTCTTTGTTGGAAATGGCACACTCTATAATGCGTTTCACCACTTCGTCAAAACTGTATCGGTCAATTCTCACACCACAAATATTTATTCTCATTGGATACCTGAGATTTTTTTTAATTACACTCATGGCAGCTTTCAGTAGCCTCAAGTTTCTAAAAAAACTTAAAAGAAAAAGAAGATTTTTCAGACACGTACCTGGGTAAAAATCAGTGTCCGGAGAGTGAAAACCCTCTTTTTAAACATCGGGTTTCCTTTCACGGCAGGTGCAGATAGCGCTTTGTACCCCAACGCCAGATGCCTCAAGAGAGCCGCCCACGGCACTAGCTCCGCAACGCACTGCCTCCCCTTTCCCCCTCTTTCTCATCTTTTCTTTGGAGTTTATACCAAAGCCGATGAGCAGTTGTTTACAGTCTCAAATGTAGAAAGTAGTTTTGAAACCAAAGCTTGAATGAAACTATTATGATTAAATTGGTTAAGTACCAGTTCATAACCTCGCTGTGCGTGGATTTCAGTTTTTTGAGGCTCGTTTAAGAGCTTGACAATTGTTTGCTTTAACCCGTTAGAATCGCCGGGATTAACACCAGTAGCGATACCCAAGTTAATCAGTTCACCAATAATTCCCGACGAACGAGTTATGACTACAGGGCGCCGACAAGCCATCGCTTCAAACATTGTGGTCAATCCGGCTTGATAGTTATTCTCAAACATTGTGATGACAACTAAATCGGAATCGCGATAAAGCTGCACCAATTCACACCAGTCATAAAAGCCATGTGACATGTTCTCTGGTATGATTTCGGGGAATGTCTTTTTTTGAGCGATCGCGTTACGAGAAAAAGCGCAAATCTTCACATCAACATTCAAATCTTCAGTCGCAGCAGCCAAAGTTCGATAATCTCGCTTTTCCATACCTCCACTTCCAATCACCGGACGCAACTTTTTATGTGAAGAAAGTCCAGGGGTAAAAAAGGATGTGTCTATAGGTGGTGCAGAAAGTAGATAAATACGGTTCTCTGGTAAGCCTAAGTACTTGCGAATAAATTCAGCTTGCGAAGTAAAACCTGTCACAAATAAATCAATCCGATTTGCTATGTCAAACAGCTTCAACGCTAAACGACCACGAGGACGGTTGATATTGTGAACAAATACAACAATTTTAGGTCGATTGTGTTTAACACCACAAGCTGTAGCAATTGCAAAACCCAGGTTTTCACCATCACAATATATGACATCATCCTCCTGAAGCTCCAACGATAGCTTGTGTGCTAAAGCCCAGTGTTCAGGATGACCTATAATTTTGGCAAGCATTTTATCTGTGGGCAAAACTAAATCTGTTCTCGGTTGATGAACTTTTGCCCCTAAAAGCTGACTCATTTCCCACATTATGTGTGAGGGACATTTTCCTGTTTGAGCATTTTGGGCAATAGCTTCTAAGTCAGTTCGATTACTTAAAGCTATGTGATATTTCAAGGCATTCTCCTTATTATAATTATAAGCGTGTCAAAATTGAAGTATGAATGAGCCTCACATACCAGATGCACCACAGATAAATCATAAAAATACTCCTGATTTTGTATTAACTAAAGTATTTTTTCAACTAATAGTCAAAGTTTCAATCTATTGCAAACAGAATCAATGAATTTTGTCGATACAAAACACATAAATTTGAATATTCCAGTATGGTGTAAAGGATGTGTTGAATTTATGGATCATCTAATTAACGAATCAACAAACGAACTTTTCTTAGTAACCAAGCTATGGCTTTAGGACGCGAATATGAAGCAAATACCCATCCAATGGCTGGTTTGATTAACGGTTGAGGCATTAGCCCAACCCAAAAAAACCAACTACTAAAAATCAGCTTTCTTTTCCAATTAAACTCTGCATATTTCCAGGTAGCCCAATAACCCTTATAAGCTAATACCAATCCGGAATCAGAAGATATTGGATGGTTTTTAGGATCTAAACGCAAAGAAGCGATTCTGGGCTGCAAATGTAAGTAATCCTGCCAGCCCAACATATGAGTCAGAGTGTATCCTAATTCAGTAGCTTTATCAGTGATAACTTTATACTTTTCAAAATCGTGCTTAATTGACTTGCGAAACTGCTCAACTTGAATGCTTTCCCCAGATGGAGCCCACGCATTATTTCCATGTTTTCTGTATATTCCTAAAGGCTGTTCTATAGATACAATCTCTCCATAAAAAGGTATAAGAGAGACTAAATAGCCGTCAGGACAAATGCGAAAATTATCTTCTGGTATTGGTATGATTTTCACTAATGCCTCTCGATTAAAAGCATTACCACTAGTAACCAAGCAACTGTACCTTCCCTTTAATAGTAAATTTGGCAAAACATCACCGCTATCAAGCTTAATTTCCAAGCATGGATAGATATCTAAAAGCTTATTTTGGGCATCAATCATCTGCAAACGATATTGCATATTTGCTACATTTGGTTTCCAAGCTGCAACCACTTGCTCAACTGCATGAAGAAAAAGATAATCATCTGCATCTAGAAAGATAACAATTTCTCCTTGACTGACTCTAAAACCAGCATTGAGTGCCGATGCTTGCCCACCATTTTTCTTCAGTAAAGGAACAATTTTTTTACCGTAGCTAGCAATAATTTCTTGTGAGTTATCGGTGGAACCATCATCTACTACAACAACCTCGATGTTTGGGTAGGTTTGACTTAAGGCACTGTCAATTGCTTCAGGTAGAAACTGACTGTAATTGTAGTTATCAATAATAATACTTACTAGCGGGTTCATGATACTGTTTACTCCTCTTTTATTGATGAATTGATAAAAGATAGTTGCTAATTTTTACTTAAATATTGCATTAAGAGCAACTTTTGCATTAAGTAGGTTGGCTGAAATAAACCTAACTATGTAACGAAATGTAAAATGGTGGAAACCCTTGAGATTGCTTCGCTTCTCTTAACGCTACCGCGTTAAGAGAAGCTATGCCGTTCGCTCCGCGTCTCCGTCAGGAGAAGGCTTTACGCGACCAACGCTTGGGACATAGTTATAAATTTTCCCACCCACCTACTTACCTAAAGTAGTGTTTGAATTGGTAGACCAAACCCTAAACTATAGCGAGTTAATAAACATAAAGTAAGTACGACCATAAAAAAAACAGTGGCTTGAACGTCTTGAGTAAAAGAAAAAAGTTTTTCTTGCCAGAGTCCATAAAGATTAACTATGTACAAAGGTAAATCGCTGAATGCAATCACGATAATTCCTCCTAATGTTCCAAAGCTGTAATATGCCAGAGGTACACCCAGAATAATGACGCCAAATCGAGCAAAATTACTTTGTGCCGAATATAAGGGTTTGCTAATAGCTAAAAGAGCAGGACTGATAGTATAAAATAACAGAGAAAACCAAATGCCACTGCACAAAATTGGCATCATCCAAGTCGCATCAGCATATCTTTTGTCGTACAGGAAAGCGACAATTAAATCGCCAATTGTAGTCAAAATTGCTAATACAATTGCAGCCCCTAATAATATCAACCATCGTTGGCGAATAATTTTCTCTCTTAATATTTCTCTTGGTAAGTCAGCTTGCTGAGAAATTGTGGGAAAAATAACTTTATAACTAAGTTGTTTAATAACTTCTCTGGGTATGCTTGCTAAGGTATAAGCTACTGTGTAAACGCCTAACATTTTAAATGAGAGAATTTTCGCTAAAACCAGGCGATCGGCTTGTTCAGCAGCAAACATCAGCGCAGATGCGATAAACATCCATCTACCGAAGGAGAGAATTTCTTTAACAGCATCGGGTTCCCATGTAAAACGGTGGGTATATTTTGGTATTAACCAATAGCTACTAACTAATTTATATATTGCTCCCACCACCGATCCAATAGCTAAAGTCCAGATACTTGGATAGAACCAAACTAATATACATAATGTAGACAAATAACAAGCTTGCAACGCTAATTCATATAGAGAAAGCTTACCCAGTTCCATGCGACGATTGAGAGTATGTACGCTAGTAGAGGTAAATCCGTCAACAACAGAGTAAAATAAAGCAATAGGAATTAGCCATACTAAACGTTCATCGTTATAGAATTTTGCAGCGGGAAAGCTAAGAAATAGGCAAACAATCCAAATGACTACACCACGAATTA
Source organism: Nostocales cyanobacterium PMM_0081 (assembly GCA_949127805.1). Lineage (GTDB taxonomy): Bacteria > Cyanobacteriota > Cyanobacteriia > Cyanobacteriales > Nostocaceae > Hassallia. Next base: position 264 of record CASBQC010000327.1, on the reverse strand, counting down.
CTTGTAAAGTCCAAGCAGTATTTAAGAAAGTTGGGTCATCACCTCGTTTACTATTAATTATATTTTGACCAATACCAATATCCGAAAATAGTTCTAAACCAACTCTCAAGGTAGTTACTAAAGCCATCAAACCAAAATACTCTGGTTTTAACAAGCGAGTCAAAATTAGATTATTGCCAAACCGGAGGATTTGAATACCTCCGAAACAAATAATTGTCCAAATTGCACCACGGATGGCTAACTTTTTTAAAGATGACATTGGGG